>CAIXHI010000457.1 GCA_903919215.1 uncultured Acidimicrobiaceae bacterium | reverse complement strand
TGCTGAAGCCGATCGAGGGCACGATCCTCACCGTGGTGCGCGAATCGGCAGACGCTGCCCACCTCGCCGCGAGCGAGGGGGCGACGTTGTCGGGGGTGCTGCACGCTGCTCGCCTCGCCGGGAAGTCGGCCCTCGACCGCACGCCCGAGATGTTGCCCGTGTTGAAGGATGCAGGTGTGGTGGACGCTGGCGGTGCCGGGTTCCTGCTGCTGCTCGACTCAGCCCTGTACGTGGTCGACGGCGTCCCGTTGCCGGTACCCGAGGACTTCGAGGGTCTGTCGGTCGCCCAGTTCGAAGCGGTGGCCCTTCGGCACAGCGAGAGCGGCGTCGATGTCAGCGAACTGCGCTACGAGGTGATGTACTTCCTCGACCTTCCGGACGAACTGATCCAGCCGTTCAAAGAGGCCTGGGGCGAGATCGGCGACAGCATCGTGGTCGTCGGCGGCGACGGCATCTGGAACTGCCATGTGCACACCAACGACCTCGGCGCCGCGATTGAGGTCGCGCTCGACCTCGGTGGTCGCCCGCGCACGATCCGTATCACCGACCTGTTCGAGGAGATCGCCGAAGAGCACCACCAGCGCGAGGCCGCGCTCGGCGGGGGCCACAAAGCCACGGCCGGCCTGCCGCCGGTGACATGCGCGATCGTGGCGGTGTCCAGTGGTGACGGCCTGTCCGAGCTGTTCGGTCAGTTGGGTGTGCAGGGTGTGGTCACCGGCGGTCAGACGCTGAACCCATCGACAGCGGAGTTGCTGGCAGCGGTCGAGGCCGTGAACTCGACGCAGGTCGTGGTGTTGCCGAATAACAAGAACATCATTCCTGTGGCCAAACAACTCGACGCCCTCACCGGCAAGACCGTGTTGGTGGTGCCCACCGAGACCATGGCTGAAGCGCTGGCCGCGCTGGTGGTCTACGACCCCGAGATCGATGCCGAGGCGAACGCCGCCGAGATGAGCGAGGCCGCCGACTCGGTGTCCACCGGCGAAGTCACGCAGGCCGTGCGGGCCACGAACAGCGACGCTGGCCCGATCGCTGAGGGCGACTGGATCGGCCTTGTGCGCGGTGCGCATCATCTGCCGAACGGCATCATCGCCGTCAGCGGATCGCTCGACGGCGCAACTGTGGCCTTGCTCGATCAACTCGTGGCGCCCGGTCGTGAGATCGTCACGGTCATCGAGGGCCTCGACGCCACCGCCGGACACACCGATGTGATCCAAGCATGGCTCGATGAGCACCGACCTGGCGTGCAGGTGGAAGTGCACCGCGGCGGGCAACCGCTGTACCCGTACCTTTTCGGCGTCGAGTGACGCGCTGGCGATGACGGAGCTCACCTTTCGCGAACTGTCAGCGATCGGTGTGGATCGACTGAAGGGGGTTGGCGACAAGAAACTCGCCGCCCTGCGCGAGATGGGTGTGGAGTCCGTCCTTGACCTGGTCACGACGTATCCTCGACGTTGGGTCGACCGCACCGACGAGTGCCGTGTCAGCGATCTGCGGGCCGGTCAGGAAGCACTCGTGCTCGTCACCGTGCGCAGCGTCGACAAGCGCATCGGACGGAACCGACGCTCCATTGTGGAGGCGTTGGTCGGCGATGGCAGCGGTCGTTTCCACGTCGTGTTCTTCAACCAACCGTGGCGCGAGAAACAGCTGCGCGAGGGGTTGCAGATCGCACTCTTCGGCAAGGCCGACGTGTACCGCGGCGGGTTGCAGATGACGAACCCGGTCGTCGACCTGATCGGCGACCGCACCGGCCGCATCGTGCCGATCTACCCGCAGAGCGACAAGACCGGGCTCAGTACGTGGGAGATCGCCGGATGGGTGGAGGACGCGCTGAAGCGGTGCGAGCCTCGTGGTATCGCCGACCCGGTACCCGCTGATGTGCGCCAACGGCTCGGCCTCATTGGCCGACATGAGGCGTTGAAGAGCATCCACCTGCCCGAGTCGATGGGGGAGAAGGAACGTGCCCGTCGACGTCTCGCGTTCGACGAGTTGTTACGTGTGCAGACGGTGCTGGTGATGCGCAAGCGGATGCTCGAACGCGACTCGCGCGGTATCCGGCACTCGATCGAAGGTGAGCTGGTGGGTCGCCTGCGGGCTGCGCTGCCGTATCAACTCACCGGCGCCCAACAGCGAACGATCGCCGAGATCGAGGCCGACCTGGCGGCGCCGCACCCGATGCACCGTCTGCTGCAGGGCGATGTGGGTGCCGGCAAGACGTTGGTGGCAGTGAGTGCGATGCTCACCGCTGTGCAGGGGAAACATCAGGGTGCGCTCATGGCGCCCACCGAGGTGTTGGCCGAGCAGCACGCCACGGGTGTGCGCCGCATGCTCGAGGGTGTCACTGTGCCCGATCCGGGCAACCTGTTCGGCGACCGGCCGTTGCGTGTGGAGTTGCTCAGCAACCGCGTCACGGGCGCCGATCGCCGTGAGGTGCTGGCCGGGTTGGCCGACGGCTCGATCGACATCGCGATCGGTACCCACGCGCTCATCCAGGAGGGTGTGCAGTTTCGTTCGTTGGGCGTCGTCGTGGTCGATGAGCAGCACCGCTTCGGTGTCGAGCAGCGTGCCGCATTGCGGGCCAAGGGTGATGGCGACCTGGTGCCCGATGTGCTGGTGATGACCGCGACACCTATTCCGCGTACGGCAGCGATGACCGTCTACGGCGATCTCGATGTCAGTGTGCTCGACGAACTGCCGCCCGGGCGCACTCCTATCGTCACCCGTCAGGCCGAGGGTGAGTTGCTGCAACAGGCAGCCTGGGCTGCTGTGCGTGCGGAAGTCGCTGCCGGCCGACAGGCGTTCGTGGTCTGCCCGCTCATCGAGGAGAGCGAGAAGCTCGAGGTCGCGAGCGCGCAGGAGACGTACGAGCGGCTGCACCACGACGAGCTGAAGGGGCTGCGCATCGGGCTGTTGCACGGCCGTATGCCGTCGCCCGAGAAGGAGGCGGTGATGAACCGCTTCCGTGCCGGTGAGCTCGACGTCCTGGTGGCCACCACCGTCATCGAGGTGGGTGTCGATGTGCCGAACGCGACCGTGATGGTCATCGTTGATGCCGACCGTTTCGGTATCGCCCAGTTGCACCAGTTGCGCGGTCGTGTCGGCCGCGGCGCACATGAGTCGCAGTGCTGGCTGCTCACCGGCCAGGCGATGGAGGGTGGGGCGGTGAACCCGCGCCTGCAGGCGTTGGTCGACAGCACCGACGGCTTCTTCCTCGCCGAGGTCGACCTCGAGCTGCGCGGCGAGGGCACGCTGATGAACACACAGCAGAAGGGCCGCTCCGACCTCAAGCTGGCCTCGCTGCGCCGTGACCGCGAGTTGGTCACCCACGCCCGCGAGGCAGCCTTCGCGATGGTCGACTCCGATCCGCTGCTGGAGGGCCACCCGCTGTTGCTGGATGAACTGAGGGTCGTGTTCAACCCCGAAGACGAAGAGTTCTTGTTCAAGAACTAGGTCGGGTTGTCGGGCCGCCTCCGCCCCGGTCCGGCTCTCGTTCAATGGGCGCGATTCGTGCCAGCGTGTGGCACGAATCGAACCCGTGGGAGCTGGGCCGGACACCAACGACATGAATCGCGCCCGACATGAATCGCGCCCGACATGAATCGCGCCCGACATGAATCGCGCCCGA
This sequence comes from uncultured Acidimicrobiaceae bacterium, assembly GCA_903919215.1. Classification (GTDB taxonomy): domain Bacteria; phylum Actinomycetota; class Acidimicrobiia; order Acidimicrobiales; family Ilumatobacteraceae; genus UBA668. The sequence continues at coordinate 56 of CAIXHI010000457.1, read as the reverse complement.
CATGAAGCGCGCCCGACATGAATCGCGCCCGACGGCTACCAGGCTTGGTCGCCGGC
>CAIXHI010000456.1 GCA_903919215.1 uncultured Acidimicrobiaceae bacterium | reverse complement strand
GGCACCCGCAGCTCAAGATCGCGGTGCGCGCGCGGCGCCCACTGCTTGAGGTACGCCATGTGCATACCGGTCGTCGAGTCCACCCGGTCGGCGGCGAGGATCAGGCTCGTCAACAGGATCGAGTACAACGGCGAACCGGCGAAGTCACGTTCGATCGCATCACGGATCGCGTCGACTCGCGCGCCGTTCTTGGGTTGGAAGAACCGCGACTGCTCGCAGAACGTCTCGGTGAAATATCCGGGTTCACCTGGCAGCGCCGAAAGGTACTCGAGCGCAGTGGCGAGCTCCACCTCGTCGACGTCCGCCGCCGAGGTCTCGATCCAGCAGCGAGCGAACACCTCCGAGTAGCGCGCACAATCCACCGCTGTCACCGTCCCTCCGCGGCGCTTGAACTCCTGAGCGACGCGGGTGGTGCCGGTGAACAGGTCGAGCGCAGTGCTGGCTCGCGAGCGCGTGAACAGGTCGCCGAGCACGGGCAGCAGTCGCCGCTTCGAGCCGAGGTACTTGATCACCCCACCATTGTCGTACACGCGACCGCCACCGCAGTGCTCAGTACGGCTCGACCGCAGGCCCATCCTGGTCGGCGCCGACCATCCGCTGCCGCGCCGTCTGACCACGCTTGCTCGCGGCAACCACCCCCGTGACAGCGGCCAGACCAAATGTGGGCATGTTGCCGTACACGGTCTCCACGATGGCATCTGACAGCACGATCGTCTCGTGGTAGATGCCCACCGAACCGTTGTCGCGCACCTTCTTGTTGAATGCTCGCCAGGCTGGCAGGTGTGCCGACGATGCCGACTTCGAGTACGCCTCCAGCTTCTCGAAGGACTCCCAGTACTGCCACACCAAGATGGTGCGGCCCGACAAGAACGTGCGCGGCTTACCCACCAGGCCAAGGCTGGGGTTCTTCTGTAGTTCGATGAGCATGCGCGGCATGGCGGTCGCCACGGGAAGCCACTTCCATGGCTTCCAGAGTTGGTTGAAGCGCATCCCAATGAGGAACAGCACCTTTCCATCCGCCCCCACGTCCGCCGAGCACCTGCCCTTGTTGATCGTCGCCATGCGCGGAAGTTACCAGTCGCCGGGGAGCCAGACTTTCTGAGCGGGCCTACAGGTCGAAGCGGTAGACGTTTGTCTCCTTCTCGGTGTTAGAAACGACGTTCGTCAGTTGGAGGGAGATCTGCAGCATCAGCCAGGTCGCGGAGCCGGCCGGTGGCCAGCTTGTTCGCGCGGAGGTCGTCGACCGAGACGAACGGCACCGGCAGTCCACCAACGTCGACGAGCACTCGATGCTCATACGCCTCATCGAAGTCCAGACCTGTGGCGAAGGTGAGGATGTCGATCCGCTGTGGTTCGCGCCCGAGTTGTACTACCACATCCGGCTCCTCGAAGTCGGTCGCAGTGAGCCCCAGCCCGCCGAAGCCGAACTCTTCCAACGCAGCGACAACGCGCAGCGCATTCGACGGGTCGGTCCACACCCAGACGTCGAGGTCCTTGGTGTATCGAGGATGTCCGTGGGCGGCGAGCGCGTAGCCGCCCACGATCAGGAAACGGACGTCATGACCGACGAACGATCGCAAGAACTCTTGGAAGTCGGGGTTCAGTTCCATGGGACCACCCGTGATGTTCGCGTCGGAGTTTCTCGACCGCCTCGATGCGCTCAGCGACGGACCGCGTCACCCAGTAGCGCCACGGTTCGTCGGGGTCTTCGAGCCGTCGCTTCGTTACCACACGCTCGATCGACGTCATGTGTACAGCCTACCGATGGTCGAAACCAAGGTCAGTCACTCGGATCGTGTCGGCTTCTGGGCAGGAATCGTCCCGAATCAGCTTCTGGGCGGGATCCGTCCCGGCCTCCGGGAACGAAACCGCCCAGTTCGGCCTCACAGAAGTGTCGATCTGATCGGCTTGGCGCAGTCACGCTGACGGTCTTATGCGCCCTGACCGGGCCGGCCTACAGGTCGAAGCGGTAGACGTTCGTCTCGCGAGGCATGAAACCGATGCGCTGGTACAGGCGGTTAGCGGCTTCACGTGAGGGACGCGAGGTGAGGTCGACGGTCTTGGCGCCCTTGCCCTCGGCGATGTCGATCGCGAAGCGGTTGAGCTGATCGCCGACGCTCTGCCCGCGGGCCGAATCGTCGACAACGACGTCCTCGATCCAGGCGCGCACACCGGTGGGGATACGGAACACCACCAACGTGAGCGTGCCGACGATCTTGCCGTCCAGGCGGGCGACCAGCACATCGCTGGCCGGCGACTCGACCATCTCGCGCACCTCGGCGAGGGTGGGGGGCGGCGAGCTGCGCGACAGCTGGGGGATCAGGTGGGCGAACGCGTCGACCAGTTCCTGGTCGGCGACTGCGGCGATCTCAAGGGTGACACTCACGGTTCGCAACTTACTGCTCGCTGCGCAGGCCAGACCTCACCGGTAGGCTCCGTGGACATGGAGCACGTCCGCTGGCTGGCGCATCCCAGCATGCAACGACCCGTCCTCATTTCTGCGTTCACCGGCTGGAACGACGCAGCGGATTCGGCGAGCAACACGGTGCGGCACCTCATCAAGGCGTGGAACGCCGAGCCGCTCGCCGAGATCGACCCTGAGGAGTTCACCGACTTCGCCACGGTTCGTCCGCACGTTCGCCTCACGGCTGACCAGAAGCGCTCCATCGTGTGGCCAACGGTGGGCCTCTGGAGCGCCCGCACTCCCGGGGGCGACGTCATCCTCATGCTCGGCCCCGAGCCGGCAATGCGCTGGAGGTTGTTCGCCGAGCAGATCATCGGTCTGGCGCAGCACTTCAATGCGTCGATGATGCTCACCCTCGGCGCGCTGCTGGCTGACGTGCCGCACTCGCGTCCCGTGCAACTCATCGGCACGGCCACTGATCAAGAGACCCTCGATCGTTTCGATTTGCAGCGCAGCCGTTACGAGGGCCCCACCGGCATCGTCGGCGTGCTGCAAGATGCGTGCACCCGCAGCGATCTGCCGTCGGCGTCTCTGTGGGCCGCCGTGCCTGCGTATGCATCGCAGGTACCGTCGCCCAAGGCGTCGTTGGCCCTCGTGCAACGCGCGTGCGAGATGGTCGGCACACCGGCGCCCATCGGCACACTGCGCGCCGAGGCCGAGGACTACGACACTCGGGTCACCCACTTCGTCGCTGACGACAGCGATCTCATCGGCTACGTCGCCCGCCTGGAGAACCTCTCGGACAGCGGCGAACTCGACGACTACGAGCAGGACGACATCGACATCGATGACGATGACGACGAAGACGACGAAGACGATTCCGTCGGCGGCGAGCTGGCAGCCGACACCGAGGTCGACAGCGAGGAACTGATGGCCGAGGTGGAGCGCTTCCTCCGCGATCAGGGTCCGAACGGCGCCTGATCTTGCGGGTGTTCAAAGTCGCCGCGCCACACCGGTGACCGCGGCGCCTCGAACACTGTGGCGGTGCGAGCGCCGTCGATCGCAGCGAACGCTCCCGGACCCCACCACTTCGCCCCGACGGTGTTCTCGGGCAGCGCATCGCGGCGGAACCAGCCGACGTCGGCGGTCTCCAACGGGTGCGGCACCAGCGAACCGCCAGTGGCGCGACAGTGAAACAGCAGCAGGTACATCCCGAAGCGGCTGAAACCGGCGCGCTGACCGTCGATGACCGCCATCAACTGCACGGGCTCGCACTCGATGCCGGTCTCCTCCAACACTTCCTTCACCGCCACCTCTGCAGGTGAATAGCCGACATCGGCCCACCCGGTGGGGTACAGCCATACTCCGCTGTCGCTGCGTTGGACGAGCAGGATCTCACCAGCGTCGTTGCCGACGACTGCGCCGATGGCCACCTTCGGGGTGACGTAACCGGGGATACCTTCGCCGATGTCATCCATCCACTCCTGCACGAAGTGGTCGGTCTCGCGGCGCACTTCCAACGCCTCGTCGGCGGCGGCCTTGATATCGGCTGCGACGTGGAGCACTTCCTCGAACCGCTCGCGCTCGTAGAGGCTCTGGGTGAACGCCAAACCGGTGCGAGCGATACCAACCAGCGACTCGCTCCATCTGGCGAGGTCGCGGGTGAAGTCGTTCGGGGAGGCGTCGCTCACCCCCGCGACCCTATGCGTCGCCGAGAGGGTCTCGTACACTCGCGGCGTGCACACGTCGAAGCTGGTCGTCATTGTCACGTGCGCTGTGTTCACCATCGCCTCCTGTTCTGGCGGCGACAACGGCTCTCTGCCCACGGACGTGAGCCAACCCGCGACCACCACCGCCGAACACCAGATCGACGACACACTGGTGATCGGCGCTGTCTTGCCGACGGTGGGAACGGCGTCGGAGATCGGTGTATCGATGGCCAATGCGCTCCAACTCGGCGTCGGCGAGATCAACCAGAGCGGCGGCGTGAACGGCCGCCCGATCCGATTGATCACGCGCGAGGAAGGTGACAACTCGGCAACGGCTGTCCTCGCGGTGCAGAGCCTGTTGCAGTTCGGAGTCGACGCGATCATCGGGCCGACGTCATCGCCCAATTTGCTGGCCACTCTCGGCGCTGCGGTCGAAGCCGGAGTACTCACCTGTGCGCCAACGGCTTCGGCACTCGCACTCGACAACTTCCCCGACGACGGCCTGTTCCTGCGCACCGTTCCCAGCGACTCGCTACAGGCCCAGGCGATGGCTCAGTTGGTCGAGTCCTCCGGCAGTAGTGCAGTGGCGGTTGTCTATCTCGACGACAACTACGGGCGGCCCTTCGCCGAGGCGACTCGTGCGGCAATCACGCAGCAGGGCACCACCGTCGCCAGCTTCGTCGGTTTCACACCCGGCGAGGCCTCCGTCAGTGCTGCCGTGACGGCCGTGGTGAAGGCACGGCCCCAAGTCGTCGCCGTGGTCGCCGATGCGATCACCGGGCCAACGATCATCAACGCGATCGACGCTGCCACTGACGACACCATCACCTTCGTCGTCAACGACGCTGCCCGACGACCTGATGCATCGGCGCAGCCATTCAGCAGCACGCTCGGGCCACGCATCACCGGTGTGTCGCCGGTCGCGCACGCAACCTCCGTCGCGTTCACGACCGGGCTGCTGTCGATCGACTCGGAGGCCACCGGACTGTTCGCCCACAATGCGTACGACTGTCTCAACATCATCGCCCTGGCCGCCGCGAGCGCCGGATCACTGCGCCCCTTGGCGATCGCGGCAGAGATCCCCGGCCTCACCACTGGCGGCACTCGGTGCTCGTCGTTCCCCACCTGCGAGGTGTCGCTGGCGGAGAACCGCAATATCAACTACGACGGACCGGGTGGCAACCTGGCCATCGACGCGAGCGGCGAGATGACGAGCGCAACATTCGACCGGTTCACGTTCGACGAGAACAGCCGCGACGTCTCCATCGGGCTGCTACGGCTGGGCGACGGCTGAACCTCAGAGCGTGGTGACGAGCTCTTCCACCGGCACCACGAAGCCGGTGTAGAACGGGCCGAACTCGGCGTAGACGGACGAGGCCTCGTCGAAGCGCATCGTGTACACGACTTCCTTGAGATCGTCGGGGTGGACCGCGAACAGCGTGACGCCCCACTCGTAGTCGTCGAGGCCAGTGCTGCCGGTGATGTATTGCACGATGCGGCCGGCGAACTTGCGGCCGCTGGTGCCGTGCTCTGACATCAGCCGCTTGCGATCGTCGAACGGCAGCGTGAACCAGTTGACGTGGGCTTCGCGCTTCTTCGACATTGGGTAGAAGCACCATGCCGGCATGTGGTGTGCCTTCGGCGGGATCTCGGGATACAGACGGGCCTGGATGTGCGCCTCGGGCATACCCGTTGCGTACTCGCTGACCTCGGTGAGGCTGACGTAGCTGTCGACGACCTCGAGGCCCGCACGCTGCAGACCGGACTGGAGTGCTCGCAGTTCCACGAGGTTCTCGTGTATTGCCATGAACGCGGCATCGGACTTGTGGCCCAACATCGAGATGCTGGCCACCTGGGTACCTGCGGCTTCGGCGTCACGCACCGCGGCCACGACTGCCTCGCCGTCGAACATGGGGGTCGGCTTGCAGAACAGGTGCAGCACGCCGAGGCCGACGGAGGGCTTGATCGCTTCGCTCATGGCGTGCAGGCTAGGGGTTCTGCGGCCTAGGGCGTCAGGCGCTCGGGCGAGTACACGTTCAGACGGTCGGCGCGCACGAACCCGGCCAACACCAGACCAGCGCGGCGAGCGGTGTGCACCGCGAGCGCGGTGGGTGCGCTGACGGCGACGAGCGTGCTGAATCCTGCGGCCCACGCCTTCTGCACCAGCTCGAAGCTGGCCCGGCCACTGACGAACAGACCCAGACCCGTGGCCGGCAGTGCGCCGTCGAGCAGCATCCGGCCGATCACCTTGTCGACTGCATTGTGCCGACCGACGTCTTCACGCACCAGCAGCACCTCACCGTCGGGTGTGAACGCGGCGGCCGCATGCACTGCGCCCGTGCTGTCGAACAGACCCTGCGCGGCGCGCACGCGATCGGGTACGGCCCGCAGCACATCAAGTGCAATCGGCGTGGCGGACGGCAGCGGCTCCAGCAGCGCACACAGCTCGTCGATCGCGTCGTTGCCACACAGCCCGCAGCTGGATGTCGTGTTGCCCAGCCGCGGTCGGGGTGCGGGCGCTCGGCCCCCGGTGTCGACCGAGACAACGTTGAACTCGCTGCTCACGGCCGAACTGTTGGCGCAGTAACGCACACCGGTGACGGGCAGCCCAGCGAGCAGCCCTTCGGTATGACAGAAGCCGACGGCCAGTTCGTAGTCGTGCCCAGGAGTTCGCATGGTGGTGCTCACCCTGACGCCATCGAGTTGCACCGTCATCGGTTCCTCGACGATCAGTTCGTCGGGCGTGCGGGAGCGATCGCCATCGGTCACCTTGGTGACGAGGAATGTCTCGCTGCGGCCACGAACTGCCATCGGCGCGACAGTAGCGGGACATTGCGCGATTGCGAACGGCGCGCCGATTACTGTGCGCTGCATGGGGACTCAGAACACCACTCGCATCCTTGTCGCGGAACTCGTCGGTACGGCAGTGCTGATGCTCGGCGGACCCGGTGTCGCACTCTTCACCGCCTCCCACGTGGGGGTCCTCGGCGTGGCACTCGGCTTCGGCATCTCACTGCTGATCATGGCCTACGTCATCGGGCCGATCAGCGGCTGCCACATCAACCCGGCGGTCACGCTGGGGCTGCTGCTGGCGAAGAAGATCGACCGCAGCCACGCCGTGATGGCCTGGGTCGGGCAGATCATCGGCGGCGTCGGCGGTGCGGCCATCATCTACGCCATCGCCAGCGGACGCACCGACTTCCACCGTGGCTCGTTCGCCTCCAACCTGTGGACGGGCGAGTTCTACGGCATCAGAGCGGCAATCATCGCTGAGATCGTGCTCACCGCGCTGCTCGTGCTGGTCGTGCTGTTCACCACCACCAAGTCGTTCGCCCCCGGCTTCGGCGGCCTGGTGGTCGGCGTCACGCTGACGCTCATCCACCTGATCTCGATCCCGGTCGACAACACCTCGGTGAACCCGGCTCGCTCGCTCGGTACCGCACTCTTCGCTGAGTCGTCCACCGACGCCCTCCAGCAGCTGTGGGTGTTCATCCTGTTCCCGCTGGTCGGCGCTGCCGTCGGTGTGGCGCTGTTCCGGGCGCTGACGGGCGAGAAGGCAGACGCCTGACGGGCGGAGGGTTGCCGCTTTAGCAGTCCAGGGTTTAGAGTGCTAGCACTCTCACCAGTCGAGTGACAGCTCGTCTGGTGACGTTCCAGCTCATACCCCATCCCAATCGTGGAGGATTGCAATGCCGAAGCAGATCGCTTTCGACGAGGTCGCTCGTCGCTCGCTCGAGGCGGGCATGAACAAGCTCGCCGACGCCGTGCGCGTCACCCTTGGACCGAAGGGCCGCAACGTCGTCCTCTCGAAGTCGTGGGGCGCCCCCACGATCACCAACGACGGCGTGTCCATCGCCAAGGAAATCGACCTGGAAGACCCCTACGAGCGCATCGGCGCCGAACTGGTCAAGGAAGTCGCCAAGAAGACTGACGACGTCGCCGGTGACGGCACCACCACCGCCACCGTTCTCGCCTGGAGCATGGTTCGCGAAGGCCTCCGCAACGTGGCCGCCGGCGCCAACCCGATGACCCTCAAGAAGGGCATCGAGGCCGCCGTCATCGCCGCTGTGCAGTCGATCAAGGAACTCTCCAAGGAAGTCGATTCCAAGGAGCAGATCGCTCAGGTCGCCAGCATTTCGGCTGCCGACGAAGAGATCGGCGCGATGATCTCCGAGGCCATCGACAAGGTCGGCAAGGACGGCGTCATCACCGTCGAGGAGAGCCAGACCTTCGGCATGGAGATGGACCTCGTCGAGGGCATGCGCTTCGACAAGGGCTACATCTCGCCCTACTTCGCCACCGACATGGAGCGGATGGAAGCGTCGCTCGAAGACCCGTACATCCTGCTCGTGTCGTCGAAGATCGGTTCGGTCCGCGACATGCTGCCCGTGCTCGAGAAGGTCATGCAGTCGGGCAAGCCGCTCGTCATCGTCGCCGAGGACATCGAGGGCGAGGCCCTGGCCACCCTCGTGGTGAACAAGATCCGTGGCACGTTCAAGTCGGCCGCCGTCAAGGCCCCCGGCTTCGGCGAGCGCCGCAAGGCCATGCTGCAGGACATCGCGATCCTCACCGGTGGCCAGGTCATCAGCGAGGAAGTGGGCCTCAAGCTGGAGAACACCACCCTCGACCTGCTGGGCCGCGCCAAGAAGGTCATCATCACCAAGGATGAGACCACCATCATCGAAGGTGCTGGCGACGAGGACGACATCAAGGGTCGCATCAACCAGATCAAGGCCGAGATCGACAACACCGACTCGGACTACGACCGTGAGAAGCTCCAGGAGCGCCTCGCCAAGCTCAGCGGCGGCGTTGCCGTGCTGAAGGTCGGCGCTGCCACCGAGGTGGAGCTCAAGGAGAAGAAGCACCGCATCGAGGACGCCGTCAGCACCACCAAGGCTGCCATCGAAGAGGGTGTCGTGCCCGGCGGTGGCGTGGCCCTGCTGCGTGCGCAGGCCGCCGTGCTGAAGGTCGCCGAAGGCCTCACCGGTGACGAAGCCACTGGCGCCCGCATGGTCGCCAAGAGCCTCGAGGCCCCGCTGAAGCAGATCGCCGAGAACGCTGGCATGGAAGGTGGTGTCGTCGTCGAGAAGGTCAAGAACATGACCGGCAACGAAGGCCTCAACGCCGCCACCGGCGTCTACGAGGATCTCGTCAAGCTCGGCGTCATCGACGCCGCCAAGGTGACCCGCTCGGCGCTGCAGAACGCAGCCTCGATCGCAGCCCTGTTCCTCACCACCGAAGCAGTCGTGGCCGACAAGCCAGACGACGGCGCTCCGATGGGCGGCGGAGGCATGGAAGACTACTGATCTTCCTGATTCGATTTGAAGAAGCCCCGGGCCAAGCGCCCGGGGCTTCTTTCGTTTTCACCCCGCCCCCGTCCCCCGCCAACACGTCCCCCGCCAACACGTCCCCCGCCAACAACCATTTCGCTTCAACAAACGGTTTGTTGAAGACTTTTGGTCAACCCCCAACCAATTGTCTTCACCAAACTCTTGAGTGCGGCCATCGCGTAGGGTTGCGGCGATGCTTGCTGTCTCGATCGTGCGACTTGACCCCGAACTTGCGTTGCCCGCGTACGCGCACCTTGGCGATGCCGGCATGGACTTGAGCGCTCGCGAAGACGGTGTGCTGGCTCCGAACGGCGGTCGCTTGTTGATGCCCACCGGCATCGCCATCGCCATCCCGCAGGGTTACGCCGGATTCGTGTTGCCGCGCAGTGGTTTGGCGCTCAAGCACGGCATCAGCGTGGTGAATGCGCCAGGG
>CAIXHI010000455.1 GCA_903919215.1 uncultured Acidimicrobiaceae bacterium | reverse complement strand
GAGGGCACGATCGGTGTGGCGCAGTTGTCCGAGTTCGGGCGAGTGTTCGCCAACCCGCGCTGCGCCGAGCACCTGCCCGACAGCGACGAGCTGCTCACTCCCATCGCCCAGCGGCACTGGTACCACGAGTTCTCCGTGGCCATGCGCCGCTGGGTGTCGCTGGCCGATGCAGATGGCGCAGAGCAGCGGCATCGCGATGCGCACGAGGGGCGCCGGGCCAGCATCCGCCAGGTGGGCGATGTGTTCATCCTTCATGCGGAGTGTGGCACCCTCGACGGCGCAGCGCTGCAAGAGGTGTTCGAACAGTTCCGCAGCGCCGAGTTCCTCACCGACTGGGTGGAGGGGCAGGAGCGCCTCGGCGAGGCCGTGTGCGTGGCCGATCTGGTGCGCACCGAGGCACAGCGCAGCTTCGACGCGTTGAAGTCCGTGTTCACCACCGCCGCCTCGTCCCCGCCCGACCAGGTGGCACCCGAGCCGCTGGTCAACATCGTGGTCAACCAGCACACCGCCGAATCAGTACTACGCGAAGCAGCCGGCAACCACGAGCCAGATCCCGTCGATCCGCGCGAGTTCCTCACTCGCCGCTGCGAGACGATCGACGGGGTGCAGCTCAGCCGCCAGGCACTGCTCGAGGTGCTGCTGATCGGGAAGTTACGCCGGGTCGTGTTCGACGAGGCTGGTGTGGTCATCGACCTCGGTCGCTCGTCACGGCTGTTCCGTGGCGGCGCACGCGATGCAGTGCTGCTGGGCGATCTGCGATGTCTGTGGCCCGGCTGCGAGGTTCGCACCGGGCGCTGCGAGAGCGATCACACCACACCATGGTCCGCAGGTGGCACCACGTCACCCGGCAATGGTGGGCGCGCCTGCGGTCACCACAATCGGCACAAGCAGCGCGGCTTCACCGTGCGCCGCGATGCACAGGGTCAGTGGCACACGTACCGGCCCGATGGCAGCGAAATCGGCGAGCACGCGCTCACCGCCGCGGCCTGATCCCCGGCATCATCACTTGGGTCGATCGCGCTCGATCTGCTCGGCCAGTTGCTGCAGCACCGGGCCGCGCATGGCGCGTACGGTGCCGCCGTACGCATCGCGGCTGAGGTTGGCGTAGACCTGGGCGCGACCGACGGCGGTCGACAGCACCTCTGCCTCGGGCACCACGATGTCGAGGAAACCCGCGTCCACAGCGCCTGCTGCACCGGTGAGTTCGGCCAGTGCCACCGCTGCCTGCAGATGACGACCGCTGAGACGTTCCTGGCTGATCGTGAGCGCCCAGTCGGGCAGCACAATGCCGAGGGCCACCTCGTTGAGCCCGATCTTGCAGGCCACATCGGCGCCGATACGCATATCGCAGCCCATCAGTAGCAGCGCTCCGGCAGCCAACGCGTGACCGGTGCAGGCCGCCACCACGGGCACGGGCATCGCATAGAGGCGGCGCACGATGTCGCCACCGGCACACATCATGCCGGCGACCGCGTTCCAATCGCCGCTGCTCATCACCGACAGGTCGAAGCCGGCACAGAACTTCCCTGGCCGACCGTGAATCACGATCGCGCCCACGGTGGTATCAGACTCCACGTCGTCGAGCACGGCCGACAACGCCGCCATCACGTCGAACGACAGCGCGTTCGCCTTCCCGTCATCGAGATGGATGATGAGCACCCGGTCGTTGCGCTCGACGGTGACAGCAGAGGAAGTCATGCGACGAAGCTACTCGCCTACTGCAGCACCTCGGGGAAACCGGGTGCGCGCAGGTCGGTGTGCAACGCATCTTCCAGCAGCTTCACGACCTGCGACGACCAGGCGCCGCCGCCATACTGCGAACGGGCACGGATGAACGTCTGCTCGGTGAGCCCGGCCAGTTCCAGCGGCACGCCGAACTCACGGCCGAACTGGGTGGCAAAGCCGAGGTCTTTGCACGCCAGGTCCATCGTGAAGCCGATGTTGTAGCTGCCGTTGAGGATGACCTGGCCCTCGGTCTCGTGTACGAAGCTGTTCCCGGAGCTGTTGAGGATCGCCTCGAACGACTTGGCCAGGTCGAGACCGCCACGCTTGGCCAGCATCAGCGCCTCGCCGACCGAGACCAGGTTGATGAACGCGAGCATGTTGGTGATCACCTTGATGACCGCCGCGCTGCCGAGTTCACCCATGTACAGCACCGGGTTGCCGATGGCCGCCAGCAGTGCCTTGTGCTCCTCGTAGAGCGCCTCCTCGCCACCCACCAACACGGTGATCTCGCCGGAGGCCGCCATGTGCACGCCACCCGTCACCGGCGCCTCCAGCATGCGCACACCCTGCTGAGCGGCCAGCGCAGCAAGCCGCAGCGTCTCCACTCGGTCAGTGGTGCTGTTGTCGATCCATGTGCCGCCGGGGCGAAGGCCCGCCAGGACGCCCTGCGGTCCGGCGACCACGGCGTTCACCACCACCGGAGACGGCAGACAGGTGAACACGACATCAGATGCCGCCGCGACCGCCGCGGCCGAATCAGCCCAGTTCGCGCCCGCAGCGAGCAATGGTGCCGCAGCATTCCGATCGAGATCGGTGACCGTCACGCGGTGCCCCTCACGCACGAGACTGGCCGCCAGATGGACGCCAAGATTGCCGAGACCGATGTACCCCACTGATTCGCTCATTGTGGCAGTATCCGTCGCCATCGAGTGAGCGTCAAACAAACTGTTCAGCCCCTGAGCTACGGTTGTGCTTATGCTCATTCCCCTGCCGGCGCTGATCGACCTGGAAGCGTTCGAGGCTGCAGCCCGCCTCGGCAGCTTCACCGCTGCGGCCGCCGAACTGCACCTCACAGCGTCGGCCGTCAGCCAGCGAGTGAAGTCGTTGGAACGGCAACTGGGCGTCGCCTTGTTCCACCGCTACGCCCGACGGATCGAACTCACGGAACATGGCAGCTCGTACCTCCCGTCGGTGCACCATGCGTTCGAGCAGGTGGCAGCGTCCACCGCAGCACTGTTCGGGT
>CAIXHI010000454.1 GCA_903919215.1 uncultured Acidimicrobiaceae bacterium | reverse complement strand
TGTGGGCCGGATGATCCGGCCATCGGGAAGGTGGAACTCGATGCCCTCGTCGGTGACGACGGCGGTCCAGCCTCCTTCGTGCAGGAGGTGATGGTGGTACCGACAGGTGAGCCCAAGGTTGACGCTGGAATTCGTGCCTCCCTTCCCGCGGTGTTGAAAGTGGTGGATCTCCGCCCGACCGCGACGGCCACAACCGGGCACCGTGCAACAGCGGTCGCGGGCCAGAATCAACCGACGAAGGCGACCACGGATGACGCTGGCACGGGAGGAGATGCCGGAGACCTCGCCGTTGCTCGCATGCAGGACACGCTCCGCGTACGCGTCGCACGACAGGCGTTCCGCCGTTGCCGGCGACACTGCCAACGGGGTGCCCACCGAGTCGCCGATGCCCTCGATCTCACACGTTCCCTCGCCCACGTGGAGCTGCACCAGGAACCGTGGCGCGCTGCTGAGCCGCTCGCCGTCCTCGGCGGCCACGGCCACCTCCGCCATCGCCACCGCTGCATCGGCGAGCCGCGCCTGGCGAGAGGCGATGTGCCCGTCGACATCGGGCGTGGGCGGTGCGGCGAAGGTCTCCACCGCCGAGAGGAACGCCACACCGGGCTCAGTGGGCACCGTCAAGGTGATGGTCATCGTGCCGTTGTCGTTGAGTCGATGCGTCAGCCCGCGAGCCACCCAGGCCGCACGGTCCGCCGCCACGTGGTCGTGGGCTGCGTCGGGGTTCGGTGTGGCTCGCCGGTAGGCCGCGACGATCCGCTCGACATGGTTCGTGGTGCCGGCCAGCGCCATGTCGACCAGGCTCTGTTCCGTCTCGGCCACGACCACACGAGTGATCGCGCGCACCTTCGAGTACGACAGATGGCCGAGGCGCATCGCAGACGAGATGAGCGGGAACTGCGCGATGGCCTTCGCGACCCGCACTTTGTCGCGAGCGGTGCGCGCATCCAGCCCCACCTGCCATACCAACCAATGGGCACAGGAGTTGCAGCCCCACAGCTCCCACCCGAGCCGCCGGTCGAACTCGGCCAACTGCAGCAGCCAGGTGTGCTCGGCAGCCGTCAGGTTGGCGGCGCCTTGACACAACTCGGCCTCGAGCCGTTCGAGCGGCACGTCGGTGAGGTCGGTGAGGTCGGGCAGTTCAGCGATGGTGTCGGTTGCGGTTCCCATGAACCGCATTCTGACGAAGGGGTGTTGCAGAGAACCTGGGCCCGGCGCACGAACACCCAGCCCGCTCACGCACTCATCGGCGAATGCCGCTGAACACGACCGCCACCCGTTCATCGGGTTGCACCGCGTCGTGCAGTCGCAGCAGACCGGCCAGACCGGCGGTGCCGGTGGCGCTGGCGTCGATACCCGTGCTGGCGCACCCCAGTTCATTGGCGCGCAGCACATCGGCCTCGGCCACCACCACGGGGGAACCGTCGCTGCGGGACATGGCACCGAGGACCGGCAACCAGTCGTAGGTCTCGTCGTCGAGGATGCCGTCGGCAGCGGAATCGCCCACGAGCTCCCACGGCCACATGCACTCCGCCCAGTGCTGGGCGGCGGCAGTCGCACCGCCGAACTGCTGTGCGCGCTGCCACGAACGATCGAGTGGCGCGCACGACACGGTCTGCACCGCATGCAGCCGAGGCAGCGACCCGCCCATCGCCAATCCGCCCATCGCCAATCCGCCCATCGCCAATCCGTCGGCCAGACACGCCGCGAAGGCACCACCGCCAACCTGCACGAACACCCGGTCGAGTGCCAGACCCGACAACTGCACAGCCATCTCCCAGCCGATCGTGCGACCACCGTCGAGGCACCACGCGTTCTCTGGACCCTGCACGCTGAACGGCACGGCACCCGCCGCCACCGCTTCGCGGAACCGGTGCACACACGGATCGCCCGGAGGGTCGCTGACCAGCCGCGGGCACTCCACCACCTGTGCCCCCAACTCCCCCAGCCTTTTCGTCACGTGGAGATTCGCCGACTTGGGAACGAACACACGGATCGGCCAGCCGACAGCGGCCGCCAGCGTGCTCGCGGCGATGGCCGCGTTACCGCACGAAGCGATCGCCAACGCCGGGCGTTCGGCTGCCGACGACCAGGGTGCCAGACCCGCTCGTTCCGCCGTGACCAGGTGCAACAGAATGGTGAACAGGTGACGGGCCTTGTGGCTGCCGCCCACGTTGTGTGTCTCGTCCTTCACCCACACTCCGCCCTCGGCGGTGAACCCGAGCGCGTCGCTGAGCGCATCGGACCGTGCAAAGGGGGTCGTGACGAAACCGTGGCCCTGTACCGCGGCGACGCGAGCATCGAGATCGGCCACCAGCGCGGCGCGATCGGCGTCGCTCAGCCCCACTGCCGCGGCGAATCCGTCCCACGCGAGGAATCGACGAAAGCCGAGGAATGGGTTGGCCTCGCCGCTGGAACGCAACGGCTCGGCACCCTGCTGCAACCGCAGTGCATGGCGACGATCGGCGGAGGTGGAGTTGGGGCAGCGCCACGAGAACGGAACCGAGATGTCGACCGCGGCGCCGCACACGCCACACACCCAGCCGGTGACGAGCGCCGAAGGCATCACGAACCTGCGGCGACGCGCTCGTTGAACTCGGTGATCATCTCGTCCCACACGGGCAGCAGGCGACGCAGCCCCTGCCAGAACGACTGGTGACGGCGAGCCTCGAACAGCTCGAACGGTGTGCCCTGCTGCTCGACCCACGTGTAGTAGCCGAGGTTGAAGATGCGGTTCCGGTCGCGCTCGGTGAGTTCCATCGTGTGCGCCGTGGTGACGTTGGCGAGATGCTCACCCCACACCTGCGCGGCGTCGAGGTTGGTGAAGCCGTTGCCGAAGTCGCGGGCGGTGATCTTGGAGTACTCGCTGGGGTACAGCGCTGCACCGTCGGTGGCAACGGTGACGATCGCGTCGTCGGGGCCTAGACCCAAGGTCTTCGCCGTACTGATCGCGGCCAGCACGTTGCAGACGCTGGACAGCCCGAAGTGTTGCAACGAGGCCAACACCTCACGCGGCACGTGGCGACGATCGGCCAGATAGCCCAGGCCGTCCTCGCTGTTGAACATCGCGTACAGCTGATCCGTGGCACGGTCGCTGACGCCGACCACGACGTCGGTGTTCATCACGTTGTGGATCAGTGGGATGTGCTTGTCGCCGATGCCTTGGATGTTGTGTTCGCCGAAGCCGTTCTCCAGCATCGTCGGGCACTCGAGCGCCTCGACGGCGACGATCTTCGTGCCGTATTCATGCTTCAAACGGTCACCGGCGGCGATCGTTCCTGCCGAACCGGTGGCGCTGGTGAACGCCGCGAGGCGCAGGTCGCGACCGCTGGCGGCGCGTGCCGTTTCGAACGCATGCGCCAGGGCACGGCCGGTGACCTCGTAGTGGCCGAGGTGGTTGCCGAACTCGCAGAACTGGTTGAGCACGAAGTTGCCGGGGTCTTTGGCCAACTCGTTGCAGGCGTCGTAGATCTCCTTGACGTTGCTCTCCGTACCGACCGTGCGGATGACATCGTCCTTCGGGTTCTCGCACCACTTGTCGAGCCAGTCGAAACGCTCCTGGCTCATACCGGCGGGGAGGATGGCGACGCCGCGCGACGACATGATGCGCGAGATGGCGATTCCACCGCGGGCGTAGTTGCCCGTGCTGGGCCAGATGGCACGGTGACGGGTGGGGTCGAACTGACCGGTGACGACGCGAGGTGCGAGGCACGAGTACGCCGCCAGCACCTTGTGGGCGGTGATCATCGGGAAGCGGTCGCCGAAGACGACGATGATCGGGCTCTCGATACCCGTGAGGCTGCTGGGCAGCACGATGTGGTCGGGCTGTGCCACGCGGTTGCCGGCGAGGTCGTTGTACCAGTGAACTCGCCACAGGTTGCGGGCGTCAGCTGCGTTCTTGTCGGAGTCGCCGAGCAATGCGGGGTCGATCTTCGACGGATCGGCCAACTGGGCGAACGTCGGCAGTGTGATTCCCTGGTCGCGGAAGCGGGCCACGCTGTTGCTCAAGGCCGATGCATCCACCACGCGATCGGCCAGGCCGAACTGGTTCTCGAGGGCGTGGGCAATCGGATCGGCGGGCACGGAGCCAGCAGTAGATGCAGTCATGTTTGACATTTTGTCAAAGCGAGAGCCATTTCGCGCCCATACCCCTTCACGAAGTAGTCGCTTTCGTAATCGCTAGGCTCCCGCACATCCCCGCCATCGCTGCCGATCTGTCCGGTGCCAAGCGCCGCATCATCGAGCGGCTCAAGCGCGCCGACACGGCCACCGCGCCTGAACTCGCCGCTGAGTTCGGGCTCACCGACACGGCGATTCGCCAACACCTCGAGGCGCTGGAGATCGCCGAACTCGTCGAGCGTGTCGTCGCCCCCAGCACCGGCCGTGGGCGCCCGCCCGTGCACTGGCGCCTAGCAGCGTCGGCCAGTTCGTTGTTCGCCGATCGCCACAGCGACCTCACGGTCGAGTTGATCGCCAGCATCCGCAGCGCGCTCGGCGAGGACGCGCTGCAACAAGTGGTGCGCACTCGCGCCGAGCGTCAGCTGGCGAACTACCAGAAGGTGCTTGAGGGCCTTCCCACCGTCACGGAGAAGGTGCACCGCATCGCCGAACTGCGCAGTGCCGAGGGCTATCTCGCAGAGGCCATCGACGGCGTCGGCGAGGTCACGCTCGTTGAGCATCACTGCCCCATCCGTGGTGCGGCCGACTCGTGCTCTGGTCTGTGTAGCGCCGAACTGGACTTGTTCCAGAAGGCCGTCGGCCCCGAGGCAACGGTTGCCCGTGAGCAGCATGTGCTCGACGGTGGCCAACGCTGCGCCTACCGCATCACGCTGAAGTAATCCTCAGACTCGCCCGAACTCCTCGGGCGCCAGCGTGCTGGGACCAACGTGTGCATCGAGCCAACCGGTGAGATCAGCGGCGTCCTGCCAGACACCGATCAGCTTCGGCACCGCCTGCTTGGTGTGCATCCACTTCGCCACAGGCCACTGCTTGCTGACGAACAACCCCTTGCGGCGCAGGAGCTCGATACGCGGGTGGTCCTTGGCGAACCCGCGCGGTGCGGTCTTCAACGACGAGATCGAGCCCACGGTCAGACCCTTCTGCTCCGCCGCTCGCGCCAGCGCGACCAACTCGTTACCCGTGGCCTCAGCGTCGATCGCTGCGCGGAGCCGTTCGAGTTGATCGCTGCGCATGTCGTAGTAGCCGGCCCCGGTCAACAAGCCGGCGGCGTTGATCTGCACGTAGTACCAGGTGCCGCCCTCGCTCTCGCCTGCCGCACCAGCGGCGTCCTTGTACGGCGTCTTGTCCTTGGCGAAGCGCACATCGCGATACGGCCGGAACAACTGCAGCGGGCCGTAGTCGCCGATGGCCTCGACAAACTCCTCCACCGGTCGCTTCACCGCCTGCTCATAGACCTGCTTGTTGGCTTGCCAGAACGGACGCGAGTTGTCGGCCGAGAGTCGTTCATAGAACTCGAACGCCGCTGCCGGAAATCCACTGAACGCCATAGGAGCGACTCTAGGCGCGGTGCCAGTAGCGTTTTCCTCCGTCGCCGACGTAGCCCAATGGCAGAGGCACGGCGTTTAGGGCGCCGTCAGTGAGAGTTCGAGTCTCTCCGTCGGCACATGCTCATCGATGTCCAGTTCTCTTCGGGCCACAATGACTTCCCGCGGCTGCTCGACGCAGTGTTGCAAGCCGAGGCCGACGGCTACGACACCACCTGGGTGCTCGACCACTTCGACGGCGCGATGGTGGGCGGCGACCGAGATGTACTCGAGTGCTTTACGTTGCTGGGTGCGCTTGCCGTCGGAACCACCACGATCAAGCTGGGTTCGCTGGTGGCCAACGTGACCAACCGCCATGCGGCGTTGCTGGCGCTCGCCGCGAACAGCACCCAGCGCATCAGCCGCGGGCGCTTCACACTTGGTGTCGGGGCAGGCGCTGCACCCGACACGCCGTGGTCGCGCGAGCATCGCGAACGCGGCATCCCGATCATGCCGGCGCTCGCCGATCGCCATGCCAATGTCGTGCACAACATCGAGGTCGTTCGTGCGACTGCCGATCCGATGCCAATCATCGTCGGTGTCAACAGTGTCGAGTTGGCGGTCATCGCCGGACGCCACGCCGACGGCGTCAACATTCGCCTCAGCAGCCCGCACTCGGGCCGTTACCTCGCTGCCGCACGCGAGGCCGCCGGCGACAAACCGTTCGACTGCAGCGG
>CAIXHI010000453.1 GCA_903919215.1 uncultured Acidimicrobiaceae bacterium | reverse complement strand
GTGCCACGTCCCCGGTGCGAGTGCCACGTTCGCGCCCGAGTGGCTGGTGACACCCCGGGGTGCAACGTGGCACTCGGGCGGCCAGCTGTCAGAGCTCGGCGTCGGGCCAGTCGGTGGTGGGAGCAGCCTTCTTCACCGGAGCGGCCTTCTTCACCGGAGCAGCTTTCTTGGCTGCGGCTTTCTTTGCCGGAGCGGCCTTCTTTGCCGGAGCGGCCTTCTTCGCGGCAGCTTTCTTCGACGCGGTGGCCCGTTTGGCCGGAGCGCCGCCCTTTTCGATGATCGCTTCGCGGCGGATCGCGAGCAGTTCGAACGCCCGCTCGGGCAGCATTGCGTCCAGCCGGTCGCCCTTGGACAGCGACGCATTGGTCTCGCCGTCGGTGACGTAGACGCCGAACTTGCCGTCCTTGGCGGCGACAGCCTTGCCACTCACCGGATCGAGGCCGAACTCGCGCAGCGGGCCCTTGGCCGCCAGGTTGGCCCCGCCGCCACGGCGGAACACCTTGGGCTGCGAGAAGATCGCCAGCGCTTCGGCCAACGAGATCGTGAGCAACTGCTCCTCGTTGGTGATGTTGCGGTAGTCCTTGCCCTTCTGGACATACGGGCCGTAACGGCCGTTGTTGGCCAGGATCAGCTCGCCATCGGTGGGGTCGGCCCCGACCGTGCGCGGTAGCTGCAGCAACTCGGTGGCCTCGGCGATGGTGATCCGCTCGAAGACCATTGTCTTGAACAGGCTGGCCATCTTCGGCTTCTCCAGCCCAGGCGGCAGATTGTCCGCCGCACCCCACTGCACGTAGGGGCCGTAGCGGCCGTTCTTGGCGAACACCGGATAGCCGTCGAGCTCACCGATGGGTTCGTCACTCTTCGGTGCGGCCAGCAACTTGGTGGCCACCTCGACGGTCAGTTCTTCAGGGGTCAGGTCGTCGGGAACGCTGGCGGTGTCGTCACCGCGCTTGACGTACGGGCCGTACTTGCCGGGCTTCACCACGATCTCGCGGCCCTCGGCATCGACGCCGATCGGGAATGTGTTGATCTCCGCCGCGTCGATGTGGTCGAGGTTCTCCTCCACCAGACGCTTCAGGCCAGGGTGACCCACTTCATCGTCGCCGAAATAGAACTGCTGCAGCCAGTCTTGCTTCTGTCGCTCGTTGCGGGCAATGGAGTCGAGGTCTTCTTCGATGCGCGCCGTGAACGCATAGTCGACGAGGCCTCCGAAGTGCTTCTCCAGCAGGCCCACGACGGCGAACGCAGTCCAGGTGGGGACCAGCGCCTGGCCCTTCTTCCACACGTAACCGCGGTCTTGCACGGTCTGGATGATCGAGGCCCACGTGGACGGGCGGCCGATACCCAACTCCTCGAGGCGCTTCACCAGGGACGCCTCGGTGTAACGGGCTGGCGGCACTGTGGCGTGGCCGTTCGGGGTGAGCGACTGCACCGACACCGATTGCCCCTCGGTGAGGGGTGGCAGCAGGGCTTCCTTCTCCTCCTCGGCCTCGGACTCGTCGGTGCTCTCGACGTACACCTGTCGGTAGCCGGGGAACGTGATCGTCGTGCCACTGGCAGCGAACTCGCAGTCCGTGCTGTCCGCCTTCGCGGCCAGCCGAACCGAGACCGTGGTGCCGTTGGCATCCGCCATCTGCGAGGCCAACGTGCGCTGCCAGATCATGCGGTAGAGGGCGAGTTCTTGCCCGTTCAACTCGCCAGCGACGGATTCGGGTGTGCGGAGCGGCGTGGTGGGGCGGATGGCCTCGTGGGCCTCCTGCGCGTTCTTCACCTTGTTGGCGAACTGGCGTGGGCCGGGGGACAAGAACTTCTCGCCATAGCCGCGCTTGACCTCGGCACGGATCGCCCCGAGCGCCTCTTCGCTGAGCGACACGGCATCGGTACGCATGTAGGTGATGTAGCCGCGTTCGTACAGACCCTGCGCGAGGCGCATCACCTGTGCCGCACCGAGGCGCAGTTTGCGACCGCCCTCCTGCTGCAGGGTGCTGGTCATGAACGGGGCCTTGGGGCTGCTGCGGTACGGCTTGGACTCGACCGAGCGCACGGTGAAGTCGGCGCCCGCCAACGTGTCGGCCAACGACCGAGCGCGGGCCTCGGGAACGACGACGACGTTCTTCTTCGGCAGGCCATCGGCGGTGAAGTCTTTACCGGTGGCGACCTTCGTGCCGTCGAGCGCGACGAGCGTTGCGGTGAACGCCGGGGTGGTGCCGGTGAGGAGCTCGATGTCCCAGTACGGGGCGGTGATGAACGCGATGCGCTCGCGTTCGCGTTCGACGATCAGCCGCACTGACGGGCTCTGCACGCGGCCAGCGGAGAGACCTCGGTTGACGCGGCGCCACAGCACCGGCGACACCTCGTATCCATAGAGCCGATCGAGCAGTCGCCGTGTCTCGGCAGCGTCGACCAACCCGTAGTCGATACCTCGCGGGTTGTTGACGGCCTGATCGATGGCGCTCTTGGTGATCTCGTGAAACACCATGCGCTTCACGGGAATCTTCGGCTTCAGATACTCGAGCAGATGCCAGCTGATTGCCTCGCCCTCGCGGTCTTCGTCCGTCGCGAGGTAGAGCTCGGAGGCTCCCTTCATCGCGGCCCGCAAGTCCTTGATGACGTCCTTGCCGCGCACGGTGAGCTCGTACGTGGGCTTGAAGCCGTTGTCGACATCGATCTGCAAACCCTTGCTCGGGAGGTCGGCCACGTGGCCCACCGAGGCGCGCACATCGAACGCATCGCCAAGGAACTTGGCGATGGTTTTGGCCTTTGCAGGGGATTCGACGATGACGAGTGGCTTTGCCATTGCGGGGTATCGCTAGACGCTGGCGGGCTTGGTTGTCAAGGAGGGCGGGTGAACCGTCAACTGCGGAGGTGCTGAAACGAGCCGGTTCAACCGACCAACTCGGGCTCTTTGGCGACCTCATCGAGGATCCGTTCGGCGGCATCGGCGGGGTGCGCGCCCTCCACGTTGAGGTGCGGGAGGATGCGATCCAGCCACTTCGGGATCCACCAGTTCTTGGCGCCCAGCAACTCCATCGTGGCTGGCACCAGCACCATGCGCACGATGGTGGCATCGACGAACACGGCGACCGCCATGCCAAGGCCGAACAGCTTCAGCGAGCGGTCATCGCCCAGCACGAAGGCGCTGAACACGCACACCATGATCAACGCAGCAGCGGTGATCACCCGGGCGGTGACGGCCAATCCGTCGGCCACTGCAGTGGCGTTGTCGCCGGTGCGGTCGAACTCTTCCTTCATTCGGGACAGGAGAAACACCTCGTAGTCCATGGACAGGCCGAACACGATCGCGAAGAGCATCATCGGGGCCCACGCTTCAACTGGCCCCTCTTTGTCGACACCGATCAGGCCGAGACCCCATCCCCACTGGAAGATGGCGACGATCACACCGTACGCGGCACCCACCGACAGCAGGTTCAAGATCACCGCCTTCAGCGGTACGAGCAGGCTGCGGAACACGATCATCAACAACAGGAACGACAGCACCAGCACGGCACCGATGAGCAGTGGCAAACGACCGGCGAGGTATGACGAGAAGTCGATACCCGATGCGGTCCAGCCGCCGACGTTGACCTTGATGCCGGTGGTTGGCAACACATCTTCCCGTAGACGGTTCACGAGGTCGGAGGTGGAGGCGTCCTGGGCGGAACTCTTCGGGTACACGCGCCACATCCAAAGATCGGGGGCGACTTCCATACCGGGCGTGGCGAAGGCGACATTGGGGTCGCCCGCGATTGCGTCATCGACGGTCGCGGCGATCTCGGCCGTGGCGGCCGGGTCGGTGCTGACGAGGATCAGTGGACCGTTGGTACCCGGCCCGAACGCGGCGGCAACGGTGTCGTAGGCCTGGCGAACGGTGGTGTCCTTCGCCAAGTTGCCTTCATCGCTGAAGCCGAGGCGGATGGAGAAGATCGGGAGCGCGAGCACGATGAGCACTGCGGCGCCGCCGAGGAAGAACGGCCATGGCCTGTGCTGGATGAAACGGCTCCAGCGGTACCAGAAGCGCAACTCGGCGGGCTTCTCGAGACGCTCGGGAATCGGCGACCGCAATGCCCTGCCGAACGGCAGCAGACTGACACCGACCAGCAGGACGGCGAACAAGGCGCCGACACCCATCAGTGTGCCGACCTTGTCGAGCACGGCTCCGGCGAGGCCGCAGGCGACGAACACACCGACACCCAGCGCTGCGGCGCGCGAGGTGGTGTGGATCCGTGTGCCGGTGAACCCCAGCAATGCCGGGAGCAGTGTGATCGAGGCGATCATCATCACGAACACGCCGGTCGCTCCAGCGACGGCGAGTCCACGTACGAACGACAGGCCCATGATGAACAGGCCGAGCAGCGAGATGATCACGGTGATGCCGGCAAAGATGACTGCGCGGCCCGACGAGTCGACGGCGGCGACGGTCGCCGTCTCCGGGTCTTCGCCCATCTGTAGATGCTCGCGATAACGGCTGACGATGAACAGCGCGTAGTCGATGCCGACACCGAGGCCGATCATCGCCGCCATCTGCGGGCCGAACTCGGGGATCGAGAAGCCGTTGGAGGCGATCGCGACGATCGCCATTCCGACGCCGAGCCCGACGATCGCGGTGCCGATGGGCAGACCCATGGCGATGACGGAACCGAACGCCAGCAACAGGATGACGATCGCGGCGAGGACGCCGAGTACTTCGCTGGCCGGGAACTTCATCTTCTGGAAGACCTGACCGCCGTAGTCGATCGAGAGTCCGGGCACGTCCACCTGCTGACCGATCGTCTCGATCTGGTCGGCGAGTGATGTGAACGCTGCTTGGTCACGCTTGCTCACGGTGAGCTGCGCGAACGAGACGTCCTGGCCGAAGGTATTGGCCGGGTTGGCGGCGGGGCTGTTCTGCTGTGCACCTTCCGGGGCGTACGGGCTGACCACCTTCACACCGGGAAGCGCGTCGACCTTCGTGAAGAAGGCAGTCATCGCTGCCGCGACGGCGGGATCGGCGTTGCCTTGTGTGGCGGTGAAGACGATCTGGGCCTGAATGCCGGCGTCTTCCTTGTTGCCGATGTTGTTAAACGCGTCCTGCACGAGCTTGGACTCGGTGTTCGGCATGCTGAATTCGGTGTGGTAGTCCGTTCCGAGGCTGGACGACAGCACATTGAGGGTCACGAGCACGGGCAACCACACGGCAAACACCATGATCACGCGGTGCCGGAAACTGAATCGCGCAAGGCGAGCGAGCATGGGGAATCCTCCAGGCGGCCTTGGGGGGGCAAGGCTGTCCTTTCGCAACGCTACCGTTGTGATAATCGACGAACGATGTGATATCCGCCTCGGCTGGACCGACGAAGCATTGGCCCACTGGCGCGCATTGGACTGTCCGACGGCAGGCCGAGTCAGCCGTCTCGATCGTGGATGGAGTTCGGTGCTGCAGTCGCTCGACGACCGACCGCTACGGGTACGCAACATCGGTGCCGACGTGGCCGTGGGCGACTTCGTGAGCATCGATCCGGACGGTGAACGTGTGCAGCACGTGCTGCACCGTCACAGCGCGTTTGTGCGCCGCGCCTCGTTCGTCGGGAACCGCGCCGAGGCGCACACCATCGCCGCCAATGTCGGCACGGTGATGCTGCTGCACGGTCTCACCTCGCCGCCCAACCCGCGTCGTCTGGAACGCGAACTCGTACTGGCCTGGGACAGCGGGGCGCGTCCGGTGGTGGTGATGACCAAGATCGACCTGGTGGACGACCCGCGGCCCACAGTGGAGGCGATGCAGGACGTCGCCCCGGGTGTCGACGTGCTGGTTGCCAGCGGTATCAGCGGAGAAGGTGTGGACGAACTGCGTCACTACGCGAACGACAACGCGACGATCGCGCTGCTCGGGGCCAGTGGGGTCGGCAAGAGCACGCTGCTGAACTCGCTCGTCGGCGCATCCCGCCAGGCGACGGCCGACGTCCGTGAGGGCGACCAACGCGGACGCCACACCACTACGGCGTCGGAACTGGTGCGCCTGCCCAGCGGAGGTTGGCTGATCGATACGCCCGGTGTGCGTGCCGTCAGCCTGTGGAGCAGTGGCCGCGGTATCGAACGGGCCTTCGCCGACGTGTTCGAGTTGATGGACCACTGTCGGTTCCGCGATTGCAAACACGAGGACGAGCCCGACTGCGCGGTGAGCTCGGCGGTCGCTGCCGGCACTCTCGATCCTCGGCGCCTCGACAGCATGAAGCGGCTCGTTGCCGAGGAGGCAGCGCTCGAGGCCGAACAGAAGGCCCACGACAAGACATTCGACAAGCGAGGCGCTCGCCGCCCCAAGAAGGTCTGATCCCGGACGCGCCGATGGGCGCCCCTTCCGCCAGGGGCGCCCACCGAACGGGGGGAACTTGTGTGGTGTCAGCTGTGCTGACGACGGCGGGTCATCCCCATTGCCGTGAGGCCGAGGCCGGCGCCGAGCACCAGCAGGGCGCCGCCCATGAGCAGCGTCGTGGTGTCGCTGCCGGTGTGGGGCAGTTGCCCACCGGGCACCGTGGTGTCGGGGGTCTGCGGGTCGCCGGGAAGCCTGCCCGACGACTGATCGCACTCGGCTGAGACCTTGTGCTGGTCGGCGTACTGGGCCGACTGGATACGAGCGGCGCCGACATAGACGGTGGTGGTGTAATCGCACGGCACGGCGAACTCGCTGATGTAATCGCCACCGAGGTTGTTGGCATCGATGATGTCGAACAGGGTGAACGTCTGGGTGGCCGCCACGCCGGTGCCGAGGTCGATGACCTCGGTGGTGACCGGGCCGTCGCACAGGTACTTGGTCGGGCCGTTGACCACGAAGCGCCACTGCCAGTTGTCGGGGCTGGTCTGCGCTGCCCGGATCTCTAGGTTGGCTGGGTCGAGCTGATCGCACAGCTCGGGCTGGATGTGCTGCGACTGGCCGACCGGCTGCGCATGGGCGGCGGGGGCCGAGAACATGGCGAGGGAGGCGACCGCGGAGATCGAACCGGCGATCAGGCTCCGAACGAGGTTCGTGCTCATTGTGTGCTCCTTGTGGTTCCCCGCACCCGTGTGGTGCGGTGTTGAACGTCCAGAGCAATGGGGTCTGTGGGCCGCGCGCTTTTCGCGAAACAATTCTTCGAACGGTCGGGTTCAGTCCGTCAGGACCGGCGAGCCCACTCGAGCGACCACCTGGATGGCCCGGTCGAGGCCCGTGAGTTTGAACCGCGCGACCAGCCGCTCGGCCGTGCAGACCAGCACCAGTTCGCCGTGCTGTTCACGGCACCGTCCGGCAGCGCCGAGCAGCACCCCGAGCCCAGTGTCGTCGAGCGCTGCCACGCCGTCGAGGTCGACGAACAGCGTGTGACCCGCATGGAGCGACATCGCCCGGGCGAGGTGGTCGTGCAGTTGCGGGATGGTGGACAGGTCGATCTCACCGTCGAGGTGCAGCACGGGTGAGGTGCCCAGCGAGGTGAGATGACCGATCAGCTCCATGACTTGTTCAACGCTAGCGGTACCGCCACACGTCGGTCTATGGAGGTTCGGCAGCCATGCTCACGCTGGCGGTGAGCTCGATGTCGGGGAGCAGCAGCCCGATCAACGGCACATCGGTGTGTTCGACATAGCGAACGACCGCGGTGACGACATACGCGTCGTCGCTGACGTCGACCTCGAGCGGCGCGAGCGTTGTGGACCGCCGCGCAGCGAGTCCGGCCGCGGTCTGCGGGTCGGAGGAGATCGCCGCTGAGCGGGCGGCCTCGCGAGCGGCGAGTTGCACCGCGATCTGGTTGCGGACGATGACTCCCACCTGCACCAGACCACAGACGAGCAGGCAGATCAGCGGCGTGGCGAGCGCAAGTTCGACGGTGGACTGTCCGCGATCGTTCACAGATGACTGGTGACTGAATCGATCACCCGATCGAACAGGCGGCCGATCTTGCCGCCACCATCGCCCGTGGTGGCCCAGGCGATGACCAGGAGCGCCACCAGGGCGGCTCCGAGCAGGACGAGCGCGTATTCGGTGGTGGCCTGACCGGAGTCGTCGTCGGCAGCGTGCCCGAGGGCGAGCGTGATCTGCAGGTACCAGCGGAGGATGAGATGCGACATGGGGTCTCCGAGTTCGTGTGGGTCGGCAACGTTGGTCGCTCATTGGCGGAGCGACGACATGGCTGCGAGCAGCAAGGGCACCACGGCGAGCAGCACGAACGATGGCAACGTGCACAGCACGAGCGGCACTGCCAGACGTACCGGCAGTTGCCGGGCGAGTGCATCGGCGTGCCGTCGCCGTCGCTGGTGCGCCTCGCCGGCGAGACGTTCCAGGACGGGAGCGAGGGGCAGGCCATAGCGGTCGGCGGCCGCCAGGCCGTCGGCGAGTGGAGATGCCATCGGACCCAGCGCAGCGGGCAGTGACGCAAGGGCATCGGCGAAACGCCGCCCGGTCTCGCACTGCTGCACCACGTGAGCAAACGCCGGCCGCACCGCTGCCGGGAAGTGCGGGAGCGCCCCGGCGATGGCGGCCAAGGGAAGGTGCCCGGCGCGGACAGCGAGGACGATGAGATCGATCGCGGCGGGGTAGTCGCGCTCGATCGCCCTACGGGTAGCCCGCGCCGAGGTGCGTATGGGGGATGGCTTGCCCGCCTGCGGGCGGGTTCGCGCTGGCCGCGCCGCACACCCCGCAGCGCAGACGGCGAATGCCGCAATGAGCCCGAGGAGGGCGCTCATCGCTCGACACGCCCGATCGAGTATCTCATCCACCACCAGCCGCACAGGTTGCACAACCCGCCGCACACTGCGCAGACCAGACCGATCGGGCTGAGCCACGCGCGGCGGAACGAGGCGCTGCTCGCCAGGCTCCAGGCGCAGAACGCGACAGGCACGGTGGTCATGACGCGGGCGCTGAGACGGGCCTGGGCGCTGTGCACCGCGACCTCGGCGCGGAGAGCGGCGCGTTCGCGCAGCAGTGATGCCGCGGCGTCCAGCCCGACAGCCCCCGGACCGCCAAGTGTGCGGATGCTGTGCAGTGTGTGGCGTACTAACGCGGCGTGCTCATCGTCGTGGCCGGTGGGTGGCAGGTCGCACCACGGGTGTGCCGTGAGCGCGTGTCGATGCGCGACCGTGAGGGAGCTACCGGTACGCACCTCTGCCGACACGGCGTCGAGCAACGCCGCCCATTGTTCAGCCGTCGGCGGTGGGCGACGACGATGCAACCGCTGGTGTCGTGGCGTGGCCGGTTGCGTTGGCACGCTGCGGGCATCAGCGATGCTGGCGTGCACCATCGTTGCCACCGCGAGCACGGCAGCGAACGCGCCGACTGGCGCGAGCGACACGGTGATGGGGCTCATTGTCTGCCCCTCGTCAGCGCGCCGACCACGGTGTCGCCCTCCGCCAAGGGCCGGACCGTGAGTGCTCCCGAATCTCCTTCGTCGGGCCGCGTGACCTCGGCGATTGCGACCACCCGACGCGCACCCGTGCCGTCGCGTGCGAGGTGCACTACGACATCGACGGCCGAGGCGACATGGTGACGCACAGCGCTGAGCGGCCAGTTGCCCACTTCTTGCACCACCAACGCGGCGAGACGGTGCAGCGCGTCGAGGGCGCTGTTGGCGTGCACCGTGGTCAAGGAACCGTCGTGCCCTGTGTTCAACGCGTGCAGCAGGTGCACGGCCTCGCTGCCGCGGACCTCACCCACCACCAACCGGTCGGGACGCAGTCGCAAGGCGGTGCGCAGCAAGTGTCCCAGTGTCACCTCGCCGACGCCGTCCGGTGTGGCGTCGCGCGTCTCCAAACGCACGACGTGGGTGTGAGCGAGACGCATCTCGGCGACATCCTCGAGGGTGACGATGCGCTCGTCGCGTTGGACCTCGCCGGCGAGCGAGTTGAGCAGTGTGGTCTTGCCCGAGGACGTGGCACCGCTGACGACGAGGTTGCAACGCGCGCTCACCAACTCGCGCAGCAACTCGACCACCTGCGAGGTGGCGAAGGCCTGGAGTGCGAACTGCTGCGCGGCGAAGCGGCGGATGGCCAGACATGGCCCGTCGACGGCGACGGGCGGTAGCACCGCACACACTCGCGAGCCGTCGGCCAACCGTGCGTCGACCATCGGCTGTGTGCGGTCGAGGCGCCGGCCCAGCGGTGCCAGTACGTGCTCGATCGCCGTCATCAACGTGCCAGGTCGGATGGCACCCACCTGGGTCAACTGGCCGGAGCGTTCGACCCAGATCTGTGTTCCGGCGTTGACCATGACCTCGGTGACTGCCGGATCGTGCAACCACCGCTCGAGCCCACCGAGCGGCGCCTGTTCGGCGACAAGGTCGGCGGCAAGATCGGGCACCCGGTTCATGCCGCGTCTCGGAGCACCTGCTGGCCGATCTGATGTGCGAGCGACCGCGGCAGTCGGGTGGCGAGCAACCCGGCATCGACGGCTCGTGCCACAGCCGGGTCGTAGGGCAATTCGGCGAGCACGGGGGCACCGAGCGCGCGCTCGACGTCGCGTGCACCGAGGGCCCTCCCCGGTTCGGTCACCAGCACAACACCCGTCGGTTGCACCCCACAGCCAACCGCTCGACGGAGCGCCAGATAGCACGGGCGGGTGACGAGCAGGCGGTGGGTGGCAGCCTCGAACAGCGTGGCAGGCGGTGTGCCGGTGCCGGCGTCGATCACCACCGTGCCGTCGTACTCGCCGAGCACCGCCGCGAGTTCGGCCCAACGCAGCCCGGCCGAAGCGGTCTGCTGCCCGCGCGGGAGGAGTTGCAGTGTGTCGGTGGCGGGTGTCGCCAACCGCCACAGCGCTGCTGCATCTGCGGTCGGTGACGCCAGCCAATCGACCACGCCGGGACCGGATGGCTCGGCGATTCCGAGCG
>CAIXHI010000452.1 GCA_903919215.1 uncultured Acidimicrobiaceae bacterium | reverse complement strand
TCATGAAGGTGACGGTGTCGACCAAGGCCCCGGCCCCCGTGTTCGATGCGCCGAACACCACCAATGACCGCATGGGTCAACTAGTCGCGGCCTTCGCTCACAATGACGCTCGCACTGGCGTGTTCGAGAGCGGCCAACACCCGATCATCGTCGGACAGGCGGCATACAACACCGCGCTCGGGACCCAGTTCGCGTCGGTCGGCTGGTGCAACAGCCCCTCCGCGCCGAGTGCAAAATGCGACGGATTTGCCCGCATCCAGGAACAGGGCGGCGACCAGTTCAAGTTCGACACGGTCGACCCCACCGCGCAGGCCACCACCACCGTGGCCGCGGCCTCTGACGGAGTCGACGTCGCGTCGTTCCCGGTGAGTGGTAACAGCAACGGAGTGCTTGCTGTCGATCCGACAACTCTTGGATTCGGCAAGGTCGGCAGCGTCACCGTGGATACCACCACGGGCACGGCTGTTCTGTCCTACAAGGGCCTCAACGTGGTCAAGAACGCGGGCGGCAACGTCACCGCAGTGTCGTTCACCGGGGTGAAGAGGGTCTCCGGTTCGGGCCTGCTCGCCGTCGGTGCAGCGGTCAAGGGACCGCTGGGCCAGCTCGCGTTGCCACTCCAGGGGAAAGGTATGCACGACGAGATGAACTCGGCGAGCTTCGACGAATACGGCCGGATGACGGCCAACCTGGGTCTCGAAGCGCCTGGTGCCACACCGTTGCTGCAGAACATCATCCTCTACCCCTATGTGAACCCGGCGACCGAGGTGCTCGACTCTTCAGGACTTCCTGACGGGGTCAGTGTCACTGCCATCTCCAAGGCGAGCGACGGCACGCAGATTTGGAAGATCACGCACAACGGTGTCGACACCCACCCGATCCACTTCCACTTGTTCGACGTGCAGTTGATCAACCGAGTCACGTGGGACGGCATCATCCTCGCACCGGAGCCCACCGAACTCGGTTGGAAGGACACGGTGCGGATCAGCCCGCTCGAGGACACCCTCGTCGCGGTCCGACCCATCGTCCCCCGGTTGCCGTTCGCGATCCCCGACAGCCGACGGCCGCTGAACCCCATGATGCCGCTCGGCGCCAGAGGCAATCTCAACGGCCCACTCAACGGTCAGGAGGCCGGATTCAACAACACTGATATCGCCGGCAGACCGATGACCACGCCGATCGTCAACGCCATCGTCAACAACAAGTGGGAGTACGTCTACCACTGCCACATCCTCAGTCACGAGGAGATGGACATGATGCGCCCGGTTGACGTGTCCGTACCGTGGGATCTGCCGGCCGCTCCGTCGGCCCTCACGTACGACCAAGGCGTGTTGAGCTGGTCCGACGGCACGGCGTTCAACCCATCGCCTGCAGCATGGAACATGCGCCAGTCCGAGATCGGCTTCCACATCGAGCGCGCCGACATCCCCGCTGCGGGCGACCCTGCGTTCGTCACGATCGGCCACGCGAGGGCCAACGCCCAGTCCTACGTCGACAAGTCGGCGGTTCCTGGCGTCAGCTACCTCTACCGGGTCACGGCATGGAACGAGGCCGGAGCGTCGTCCTCGAACGTGACCAACCCGGTCTCCGCAGTCGCGGCAGCCGGAATGATCGGCACTCTTACGAAGCTCTCTGCGACCACGAATCCCACACTGGTCGGCGCCGTGGCGTCGTTCGCTGCTGTCGTGTCCGCGGCGAGCGGCGTGCCGACCGGTTCAGTGACGTTCTCCGTCAATGGAGTGGCCGCAGCCACTGTGCTGCTCAACAGCGGCGCGGCGACGTTCGAGACGTCGTCGCTCCCCGTGGGCAGCCAGCAGATCACTGCTCAGTACAACGGTGATGCAACCTATGTGCCCAGTATCGACCTGCTGTCCCAGACGGTGTTGAAGGCGACATCGAGTGTGTCGATCGCAAGTGACGCGCTGATTGCTGCTGCGCAGCAGGGCGTGACGTTCACGGCGACCGTCGCCCCTGCTGATGCCAGTGGCACGGTGACGTTCACCTTCGATCGCGGCCAGAGATCGGTCGTGACCCTGACCGCCCCAGTGGTAGCAGGTGTTGCCGCGACGACGGTCTTCACACTCCTGGTCGGTGTCCACAGCGTCGATGCCACGTACAACGGCGATGACAGGTATCTGTCGAGTGTCAGCGCCCCACTGACGCAGACGATTCAGGCGATCGCCACCGTCACGACGCTGACCAGCAACCGGAACCCGGCGTTCGTCGGACAATCCGTGGTGTTCACCGCGCGAGTGGCAGCACAGACGGGTGGCGGTATCCCGACGGGTGTGGTGGTGTTCACGATCACCAATCCCGGTGCGGCGGACACCGTGGCGAGTGTGGCCCTCGACATCAACGGTCGCGCGGTCTATACCGCTCCGCCGCTGTCTGTCGGGTCGCACAACGTGCGGGCTCGTTACAGCACGACGTTGCCGTGGGCGTCCAGCGACAGCGCGTCACTCGTGCAGCTCGTCAACAAGTTGACATCGTCCGTGGCACTCTCATCGTCGTCGACCACGCCCTACCACGGCCAGCCGGTGACCTACTCCGCGACGATGAACGCCGCTGCGGCAGCTGGTTCGATCGTCTTCACTGTCGACGGCATCACCAGGTACACCGTCCCCATCGATGCCAACGGCCGGGCCCAGCTCGTGCTCGCCACGTTGTCGGTGGGAACGCACAGGGTGTCGGCCGCCTATGGAGGTTCGTCGTTGTACTCGGGGAGTGTGTCGGCGACGGTCACCACCAACGTGGTGAAGGCGAACACCATCCTCGCGCTGCAAACCAGTGCCACGTCGCCGCGGCGCGGCACCATGGTGACGTTCACGGCCACGGTGGGGTCGGTCAGTCCGGGCGTCGGTGTCCCGACGGGCATCGTGCGCTTCACCATCGACGGTCGCGTCTTCGACGTGGCGCTTGCCCAGGGCGGTATCGCCCGCTACGCCACGCGGACCCTCACTGCTGGCAACCACACGGTGACAGCGACGTACCTGGGTGATGTGAACTCCAACCCATCATCGCGTGTGTCGTTGGCACAACGAATCCGCTAGTCCGGTGCTCGAAGGGAGGGGCCGTCGGCCCTTCCCTTCGGGCGCGCCGTGCTGACGATGTAGGTTCTCGACCATGGCACGACTCTGTGAGCGACCCGGCTGTTCGCAGCCCGCGGAGGCGCTGTACGGCATGTCGGCAGAGCAGCTCACGGTGTGGCTCGAACCGTACGACGTGGCGCTTGCCACCAGAGTGGGTGTGCTCTGCCGCCGTCATGCCGACGCGATGGTGGTGCCCCTCGGATGGATGCTCGAGGATCGCCGCGAGCCGGTGCCGCGTCTGTTCAAGACCCGGGAGGTCGTGTCCGACAAGCCGCTGAAACCCAAGCGGCGCAAACATCGCCTGCCCGGCGACGAGACGGGACAACTGGAACTCCTTGTCGGCGCTGTCGCTGTCGCAGAGGCAGCAGCAGCGGCCCCCGAGGAACTGGCGGCCGCGCAGTTGACCGAGCCGCCGGTTGCGGCTGACGACGCCCCGGTCGCTCCGTGGAAACCGGTGTTCGACCAGCGCAGCGATCTCGACGGACTGCTCGATGTGCGGTCGCCGCTGTTATCACGAGCGTTTCGCGGCCATTCGAAGGAGACCTGAGACGCGAACCTGGCGCCTACCCAATGGGCAGGCGCCAGGGCAAGTGGGGTCATCCAGCGCAGTTCGCCGTGATCCAAGCGGTCGCCTTTGCCAGACGGTTGGTGAGGCGGGTGCTCTTCGCGTCGAGCCGTGCGAGCCGGTCATCGATGCGAGCGACGCGATCCGTGTTCCCTGCGGTCTCCGCCTCGGCCCGCTTGGCCTGCAGCGCAGCCTTCCGTTCGGCCATCCTCGACTGCGCGGCGGTGGCCCTGGTGAGGATCTCATCGGACTTCGCACACCGCTGCTCGGTGGTGAGCTTCGGGTGCTTGGTGCCAGCGTTGGCGCCAGCGTTGGTGCCAGCGTTAGGGCCAGTGTTGGGGCCGACAGTCGTGGTGACACTGCCGCTGCTGCCGTCACCGCTGCCGTTCCCAGTTGAGGCCGAGGCCGAGGCGATGGCGCCGAAGCCGAGGGTGCCGGCCAGCGCGAAGCTGGCGAGTCCGATTTTGAGCTTGTTGTTCATGGTGTCGGGTCCTTCGTGGGGGAGTCGTTCGTTCTGACATGGCTGATCGTGCGCGACGGATGTGAGGAATCTGTGAGCGAACAGCCAACGAACGACCAACTCGCGCTGGGCGATCGGCGATACTGGCCGCATGGATGTGCACGCTTCGCTCGACGCCGACTGCGATGCCGATCGACTGTTCTCGTTCGTCGACGATCTGGCGAAGTATCCGGACTGGATGGATCTCACCCATCGGGTGGAGGCCGATCCCGAGTCGGCGGACGCAGCATGGAATGTCGAGTTGCGGGCCAGGCTCGGCCCGTTGGCGCGTAGCAAGCGGTTACGGATGCAGCGTTCGGTGCACGACAGCGGTGCTCACGTGGTGGTGTTCGAGCGGGCCGAGGCAGATGGCAAGCGACACAGCCGTTGGGTGCTGAGGGCGACGGTCAGCCAGCAGAGCGAGCAGCGCAGTCTGCTCGACATGCACCTGCACTATGACGGGGCGTTGTGGACCGGCGGCGTGCTCGAGCGCGTACTGGCCGATCAGATCACCAGCGGGCGCGGTCGACTGCAGGAGTTGGTCAGCCGGTCGCCCACGCGCTGAAGCGGCCATCGGCGCGTCGCTCGAGGTGCAGCGGCAGCCCGAAGCACTCGCTGAGCGAAGCACTGTTCAGCGTGGTGGCGATCGGGCCGCGGGCCACCACCTTCCCGTCGCGCAACATCAGCGTGTGTGTCATCCCCGGCGGCACCTCGTCGAGGTGATGGGTGACCAGCACCAGTGGGGGAGCGGTGGGGTCGAGCGTCAGCTCGGCCAACGCCTGCACCAACTGCTCGCGTCCGCCGAGATCGAGTCGAGCGCTCGGCTCGTCGAGCAGTACGACACCGGGTTCGTTCATCAACGTTCGCGCCAGCAACACCCGTTGCTGCTCACCCGAGGACACGGTGGCGAGTGAACGGGTGGCGGTCCAGGCCACGCCCATCCGTTCCAGACATTCGATCGCGCGGGCCTCGTCGGCGGTGGTGTAGCGGTGCCACCACGGCTCGAGGGCTGCGTAGCGGGCGGTCATCACCACGTCGATGCAGCGCAGTTCCGGGCGGATCTGAGCAGCGAGGGCTGCTGACAGGTAGCCGACACGGCGGCGCAGTTGGCGCACATCGGTGCGGCCGAGGCGCTCGCCCAGCACGTCGACGGTGCCGCTCGACGGATGTTCATAGAGCGAGGCAATACGCAGCAGCGTGGTCTTGCCCGAGCCGTTGGCTCCCAGGACCAGCCAGCGTTCGCTGGGTTGCACCCGCCAATTGAGCGGGGCGAGGATGACACGCTCGTCGCGCACGAAGCTGACGCTCTTCAGGTGCAACGTGCTGGACATGAGCCGTTGACGATACGGCGGGAACGGCCATCGGGGTGCGCGCCCCAGGGCCGACTGTAACGCGAATGCAACAAATGGTAACGTGCCCACGCATGCGACGACCGGCCCTCACACTCATCTTCGCTGTGTGCGCAGTCGTGCCGGGGCTCCCGGCGAGGGTCGCCCATGCGGACGAATCGGCCGCACAGAAGGCGGCGCGCGAGATCGCCGATGCTCGCGACCAAGCCAACGCCGCCAGCGACGCCTATTTCCAGGCCGAATCCCGGCTGGACAGTCTGACCGTCGAACAGCAGGTGCTGCAGGGGCAGATCGTCGATCTGCAAGGGCAGGTCACCGCACTCGAGGTGCGAGTCCAGCAGGTGGCAGTCAACCGCTTCACCCGCTCGAGTTCGGCCGGCTCGCCGATCCTCAACGGGTTCGACTCACCCGAGCAGCAGATGCAGCTCGAGGCGCTCTCCGCCGTCATCGCTGACACCTCCGAGACCCAGTTCGATGACTTCGCTGCGGTGAACCACGACATGCAGACCAAGCAGGTCGCGCTGCGGCGCAGCCAAGAGCAGACCGTGCAGCAGCGCACGCACATGGCCGACCTGCGCGACACCGCACTGTCCCAGATCACGCACCTCCAACAGGTCGAGGCGCAACGACTGAAGGACGTCGCGGTGCGAGTGGCTCTGGCTGCGGAGAACAAGCGGCGCGCCGACAAGGCTGCTGCCGAGCAGGCAGCACAGGCGGATGCCCGTGCGCGCCGTGCCGTCACCACGGGCGGCGGCGGCACCGGAGGGCAGGCGCCCGCGCCGCGTCACACCGACTGGGGCAACCTGTCGTGGGTGTGCCCCACTGGAACGGCCGCCGTCGGGTTCAGCGACACGTGGGGAGCAGCGCGCTCGGGCGGCCGCCGTCACGAGGGGGTCGACATGATCGGCACACGGGGTACGCCGGTACTCGCCGTGGTGGACGGTGTCGCGCAGGCCAAGACGAACGAGTTGGGTGGCAAGACGGTCTGGTTCATCGGCGACGATGGCAACTCGTACTACTACGCCCACCTCGACGAGTGGGTCAACCTCGGCCGGGTGAACAAGGGGGATGTCATCGGGCGGCTCGGTCAGACCGGTAATGCCCAGTTCAGTACGCCTCACCTGCACTTCGAGATCCACCCGGGTCACGGCGCAGCGGTCAACCCGTACCTCACCGTGCGAGCCCACTGCTGAGCATCCCTCATCGCTCGGGTCGGCAGCGACACAATGGCAACGGTGTCGTCCGCGACCCTTCGCGCGCCGCGCCATGACCGCCGATGAGGGGGTGACTGTAATGAAACTGCAACAACTGGTACCCTCGCTCCCCATGCGTCGTTTCGCGCTCGTCGCACTGCTTGCTGTCTGTCTGGCCTCACCGGCGATCCCTGCGCGGGTCACCCATGCCGACGAATCCGCAGCGCAGAAGGCTGCGCGTGAGATCGCTGACGCCCGCGACCAGGCCGACGCGGCCGCCCAGGCCTACTTCGATGCTCAGGACCGGTTGGGCGACCTCACGGTCGAGCAGCAGCAACTTTCGGCCGAGGTTGCCGATTTGCAGAGCCAGGTGAGCTCGTTGCAGCAACGGGTACAAGAAGTTGCGATCAACCGCTTCACTCGTTCGAACGCGGCGGGTTCACTGATTCTCAGTGGGTTCGACACCCCTGAAGAGCAGATGCAGGTGCAAGCGCTGTCACAGGTGATCACCGACACCTCCGACACTCAGTTCGACGAGTACGACTCACTGAACCGCGACATGCAGGCCAAGCAAAAGCAACTACTGCGTAGTCAGAAGAAGACTGAGCAGCAAAAGGTGAACATGGCTGCGCTGCGCGACGAATCACTGGCGCAGATCCAACACCTCAAGAAGGTCGAGGCGCAGCGGCTGAAGGATCAGGCCGTGCGCAACGCCCTCGAGGCCGAGCAGAAGCGGCGCTCGGAGAAGGTGGCCGCCAACGCGACGTTCGCGGTCTCCCAGACGGTGAACGGGAAGGAAGTTGTGGGGAGCGTGGTCGCCGCCCCGTCGAAGCGAGGCACTGGCGCCGGAGGCGTGACCGCTCCGGTCATCCGCCCCACCAGTTCCGGCGTCGACTGGAGCGGAACCAGTTGGGTGTGCCCCACGGGGAGAGCCAATGTCGGCTTCGGTCGCAGCTTCCGTCCCTTCTCGTTCGTCGCCTTCTGGCATCTCGGCATCGACATGATCGGCCATGAAGGGACCCCGCTGTTGGCGGTGGTCGATGGCGTGGCTCAGGCCCGCTCGAACACACTCGGCGGGCTGACGGTCTTCCTCGACGGTGACGACGGGGTGTTCTATTACTACGCCCACCTCGAGGCATACGGATCGCTGGGCCGCGTGCGCAAGGGCGATGTCATCGGGTACATGGGTATGACCGGTCATGCCGGCACCTACCATCTGCACTTCGAGATTCACCCGGGCGGCGTGATGCAGCCCCCGATCGATCCGTACGAGACGCTCGCAGCACATTGCTGACCGTGGCGCCGGACTGCGACAGACTGTCCCGATGGACGACCTGACAGCGGCCTTGAGCGAGGTGCTCGGTGGGTCCACGATCACCTCCGTCGCCAGGCTCAGTGGCGGGGCGTCACGCGACACTTTTCGATTCGAGGCTGACGGTCGCCCGCTGATCATGCAACGCCAACGGGGTGGCTACGAGCGCGACATGGCGGTTGAGGCCACGGCACTCCGCCTCGCCGCTGCGGCCGGAGTCCCGGTGGCCGAGGTGATTGCGGCATCCACTGACCCGTCGGCGTTGGGGGCCTCCTACTTGGTGGTGTCGGCTGTCGAGGGTGAGACCATTGCACGCAAGATCCTTCGCGACACCGAGTTTGGTCCGGCTCGCGTGGCCTTGGCCGGCCAGTTCGGCGTAGCGCTGGCGCGGCTGCACTCCGCTGATGTGTCGGGTGTCGGCGACTTTCCCGCTGACGACCCGCTGGACACGTATCGAGCCGTGCTCGATGAGGTGGGGCATCCACATCCTGCGCTGGAACTGGCGTATCGCTGGCTGCAGCAGCACCAGCCGGCATCGCCGCCGATGGTGCTCGTGCACGGCGACTTCCGTCTCGGCAACGTGATCGTCGGACCGGAGGGATTGCGTGCCGTCATCGACTGGGAACTCGCGCACCTCGGCGACCCGATGGAAGACCTCGGGTGGCTGTGTGTCAAGGCGTGGCGTTTCGGCGGCACGTTGCCGGTCGCTGGTGTCGGTACCCGCGAACAGCTCATTGCTGCCTACCAACAGGCTGGCGGTGGCGCTGTCGACCCCGACGTGGTGCACTGGTGGGAGGTCTTCGGGACATGGAAGTGGGGCATCATCTGCATCACTCAGGCGCTCGCTCACACCAGTGGCGTCTCGCGTAGTCATGAGCTTGCTGCCATCGGCCGACGAGTGTGCGAGAACGAGCACGATCTGTTTCTGGCGTTGGAGGGTCGCTGGTGATCCCTCACGACAATCCGTCTGCCGAGCAACTGGTGGAGGCTGTGCGCGAATGGTTGCAACGCGATGTCCTCACCAGCACCGTCGGCAGCGTTCAGTTCCACACTCGAGTTGCGATCAACGTGCTGGCGATGGTGGAACGTGAGCTGCAGCTCGGGTCGGCGCAGGCTGCCGCGCACCAGCGGCGACTGGCGACGCTCGGGTGTGCCGACGATGCCGATCTGGCGGCGCGTATCCGCAACGGCGAGCTCGACGACCGACTGCCAGAGGTACGCGAACTGGTGTGGGAGAGCGTGCGCGACAAGTTGGCCGTCGCCAACCCGAAGTACCTCGATCCACCCGGCTGAGGGCGAACTCGGCGCCTAGCTGGCGTCGGGGAGGGGGCGATCCTTACGCAGCACCACTGGCTGTCCTGCGGCGAGCTGACCGCAGGCCGCGTCGATATCGGTGCCGCGGTTGCGGCGCACCGTGGCGTTGACGCCGAGGTCGGTGAGCCGGGTGTGGAACGCCTGCACCTTCGACTTCGGTGACCCCACCGTGGGGTAGCCCGGTGTTGGGTTCAGTGGGATCAGGTTGACGTGCGCGGGTAACCGGAAGCGGCGACACAGCGTGGCCAGCTCGGCGGCATCGCTGGGACGGTCATTGACTCCGTCGATCAGCGCCCATTCGAAGCTGAGGCGGCGACCCTTGGCCTCCAGGTACTCGCCGCAAGCCTTCATCAGCTCGTCGAGCGGGTACCGCTTGTTGATCGGGACCAACTCGTCGCGCAACGTGTCGTTGGCGGCATGCAGCGACACTGCCAGGTTGACCGGGAGCGGTCGCTGCGCCAGCGTGCGGATCCCGGGGATGAGGCCCACCGTGCTGATCGTGAGGTGGCGCGCGGACAGTCCGATCGCCCCATGGAGGCGCTCCACGCTGGCCCAGACGGTGGCCTCATTGGCCATCGGCTCGCCCATCCCCATGTAGACCACGTTGGCCAGTCGGCGGCCCATCGCCCTGGCGTCGCGGGCGGCGATCACGACTTGTTCCACGATCTCGCCGACCGTCAGCTGTCGTGTGAAACCGGCCTGGCCGGTGGCGCAGAAACCGCACGCCATGGCGCAGCCGGCTTGGCTGCTGACGCACACGGTGACCCGGTCGGGGTAGACCATCAATACGGTCTCCACTCGGCTGCCGTCGTGCAACTCCCACAGGTACTTCACCGTGTCGCCGTTGTCGTTGACCTGGCGCACTACTTGCGTGAGCGAATGAGGCAGCTCTGCTGTCAGTCGTTCGCGCAGCGCCTTGGGCACGTTCGTGAGCTCGGCCGGCGCAGCGAGTTGCGTGTAGAGGCCGGACCACACTTGATCGAGCCGGTACCGCGGTTCGCCTTGCAACAACTCAGCCAGCTCGTCGCGGGTGGGCGTGTAGAGCGCGGTACTCATGCGTGCGCCTCGGCCAACTCGTCGTACGCACTCATCCGGCCGCGGATGATGTCGAGGCTGGACGTCCAGAAACCGACGTCAGTGACGTCGAAGCCGAAGATGGCCGCCACCTCTTCAGCAGTGTTCATCCCGACGCGCGACAACGCGTCGTCGTAGTGCGCACGGAAGCGCTCCGGATCGCGCTGATACTGAGCGAACAGCCCGAGGCCGAACAACAGGCCGTACGTGTATGGCCAGTTGTAGAAGTGCGCGCCGTAGTAGTGGGGTTTCACTGCCCACATGTAGGGATGTGGGGTGGAGGCGAGCAGGCCGTCGCCATACGCCTCGGTCTGCGCGGCGACCATGAGCTCGTTGAGTTCAGTCGCGCCGAGTGTGCGCCGACCGCGCCGATTGAACACTTCGGTCTCGAACAAGAAGCGACTCCGGATGTCGACGACCACAGCCGTCGCACCCTGAAGATCAACGTCGAGCAGGGCCAGCCGGTCGCGGCCCTGCAGCCGCTGCAGACCCTCGTGCACCACCAGCGTTTCGCAGAAGATGCTCGCCGTCTCAGCGAGCGCCATGGGGAGCGCTCGCTGCAACGGTGTGCGGTGGGCGAGTTGGGTGTTGTGATACGCGTGGCCGAGTTCGTGGGCGGTGGTCTGCGCCGAATCGACGCTGCCACTCCAGTTGAGCATGATCAGCGAACGGTCGTCGATGAAGTGCGAGCAGAAGGCGCCGTCGCGCTTGCC
Source organism: uncultured Acidimicrobiaceae bacterium (assembly GCA_903919215.1). GTDB lineage: Bacteria > Actinomycetota > Acidimicrobiia > Acidimicrobiales > Ilumatobacteraceae > UBA668. The sequence continues at coordinate 6,473 of CAIXHI010000452.1, read as the reverse complement.
CGGTCGAGGCCCGGCATCGATCCAGCGTTCATCGACCGCACGGTCGACCAGACCGGCGAGGCCCCCGCCGTAGGACGCGAACGCTCGTCGGACGATGTCCAAACCCTCGGTCCACGAGATCTGCGAGGCTGCGAATGGCAACGGCGCCGACAGGTCGTACCACGGCAGCGCGCCATCGTGACCGTGAAGACGTGCCTTGGCTCGCATCCATCGTCGAAAGTCGGGCAGCGAGTCGTCGATAGCAGTCTGCATCGCTTCGAAGGTGGTGCGACTGACGCTGTTGGCGAACAACGAGGCATCGAGCGGCGATGGCCAGCCGCGGCGGCGATTGACCACGTTGGCCTCACCCTTGACACCGTTCATCGCTGCCTCGCACACGGCCGTGACGCGCGGCCAGGCAGTCAGTTCGGCTTCGTAGGCGGCCTTGCGAACTGCAGGGTCGGGGTGTGATGCCATCCCGCGAACCGTGGCCATCGGTAGGTCGGGGCGGCTGCCGTCGGGCATCTGCACCGCGGTGGTGAGTTGCGACGTCGCTGTGCCGTGCACGTTCTCCCACGCTGACGAGCCGGAGTTCAGCAGCTCCGCGTAGAGCCCTTCCTCGATTTCGCTCATCTGGTGTGCCGCACGTGCGGCGAGCTTCTGCAGTGGACCGCGGTGCCGGTCGACCTGGACGCTCACGGTCGCCAGTTCGTCGACGCCCAACGAGCTGATCCATTCGGCGAGGCGCGCCTTCAGCGGTCGCATTCGCGCCGTGGTCATGGAGAACTCGCCGTACAAGCCGGCCGCACGTTCGTCGTAGCTGTCGACGCTGACGAAGGCCTCGAGTACGGCCGAGGTGGTGGAGGCCGCTTCCTCCCAGATGTTGATCGCAGTGAGCGCCCGGTCGGCGACGGCGCCGTCCGCACTCGTTGCCGGCCGCGTGGGGAGCGCACGGATCCCGCACTCGTCGAACAGTTCCTCAAGGAGCGAGATGCCGGACACGGCGCCAGCCATGGCGTCATGGAAGGACTGGGCCGCGAGCGACTCGTGCACATCGGCGACACTCCAGCGCGGAAGGTCGGTGGGAGGCTCCAGCGTCATCGGGGTACTCCTGGCCGTCGGTAGGACTGTTCGATACGCAGCACGGTGAATCCGAGCGATTCGTAGAGCCGCACCGCAGAGGTGTTCGTCGCATCGACGTAGAGCATGGCCATCTCGGCACCGTTGCGTTGCATGTGTTCCAAGCCTGCCACGGTGAGGGCCTTGCCGAGCCCGAGGCCATGGAAATCGGGGTGCACCGCGATGACATAGATCTCACCGGTGAGGCCACTGTCGTGAGCCGCACCGGGGTGCATCTTCGTCCAGCAGAACGCCGCCAGGCGTCCGTCACGCTCGTGCAGCAGGAACCCCTCGGGGTCGAACCAGGGCTCGCGGATCCGCTGTTGCAAGGTGGCGATGTCCCAGCCACCTTGTTCGCCGTGGGCTGCGAAGGCTGCGTTGTTCACCATCAGCCATGCCTGTTCATCGCGCCCGACTTCGAAGGCGCGCAGTACCACCTTGGCGGCTTCGGCGATGGGTAACGCTCGTTGCATTTGCAGCAACTGCCTGTCGGCCCGCATCCGGAGGTGTTCCGCGGTGCTGGCCGCTGCGGCGTCGGGCTGCGCCCACCAAGTGAGTGCAGCGTCGGCGGGCAGTTGCTCGACCAGAGCGATGAGCAACTCGCTGCGGGTTGCTGCGGGGTCGGCGCAGTGCACCGTGTCGGCGATGCCATCGATCACATAACCATCGTTGCCGGTGGACGCCTGGGCGTACCCGACCAGTGCGTCATCTTCGTAGGCGAGTGCGCCGATGAAGCCTGGGCGCGGACCCTGCGTGAGATCGAGCAGGAGGTGGTCGCTGAGCCGCGTGTCGTCCATGGCATGCGCTTCGCTCAGAAAGTCGAGGACTTCCTGGCGTTCGTCGACGGAGAGGCACCCGGCCGTGCGCACATGCAGCATGGGCCAGGAGGCTACTCGTCGTCACTTCCCGTGGTTCTGTGAACCGCCGTAGTCTCACGACATGGCCGCACCGCGAACTCCCAAGGCTCGGGCACAGGCGCTCGCGGCGCGCTTGGCAGAGGAGTATCCCGAGGCACTCTGTGAACTTGATCACTCGAACGCCTTCGAACTGCTCGCGGCGACGATCCTGTCGGCGCAATGCACCGACGTGCGGGTGAACATGGTGACTCCAGTGCTGTTCGCCCGCTACCCGGATGCGGCGGCGTTGGCAGCGGCGGTGCCGTCCGATCTCGAGAGCATCATCCGCTCGACTGGCTTCTTTCAGAACAAGGCGCGCCACCTGATTGGTATGGCGCAGACCCTGCTGGAACGCTTCCACGGCGAGGTGCCGTCGGAGCTGGCCGACCTGGTGACGTTGCCGGGTGTCGGCCGCAAGACGGGCAACGTTGTGCGGAGCGTCGCCTTCGGCTTACCGGGTCTGCCTGTCGACACTCATGTCCTGCGGTTGACTCGCAAGTGGGGACTCACCGCCGACGATGACGCGGTGAAGGTGGAGGCGAAACTGTGTTCGTATCTGCCGCCGGGCGAGTGGGGTGCCTTCAGCCTGCGCACGATCCTGCATGGCCGCCGTGTGTGCAGTGCTCGGGCGCCGCAGTGTGGGCAGTGTGCTGTGGAGGATCTGTGCCCGGCCTCATCGTTGCCGACCAGACGATAAGCACCCATCGCCACGTGGAGTGGGCGGTTGCGCTTCTTCGCAAACAGTGTATAGTCTACCTATTCACCGGGTGCTGGTCACCTGGAACGCGTGCGATACCGGGATCCGCCGCCTGGTATTGCCGAGTGACGGCCCCGAAAGGGGCCGTCGCTGTTGTTTTGGGGCCTGCTTGCGCAGAGTGCACTCAGATCTTGGACTGTGTCCGTCACAGATGTCGATGACCATCCGGCGACGGTGACCACTGCGCAGCAGTGCCACACTGAGTGGTCAATTCTGAGGATCTTCTCAGTGTGCGGCGGCGGCCAACTTGGCCGCTCGGCGCAGCAAGCGAGATGCCGTGCGCAACGCACGCTCGGCCTCGACCAATGCCCCGGCGACATCATCGTGCTGCGTGACCTGATACCCGGGCACGAGATCTCCCACTTCATGTTGGTAGCGGTCGACGTGATCGGCCATCACAGAAAGATGCGCGACGTGTGTGGAGGGCATCGCGACAGTGTGCCTGCTGGAGGCGTATCGGAATGCACCCACGCCGCGTCGGCACACCTCGGTAACGTGAAGCCTGTGACCCGAGTGCCTGTACGCGACGACCTCCGTGCCCTCGAGGGCTATCACTCGCCGCAGGTGAACGTCAGCGTTCGTCTGAACACCAATGAGTCGCCGTTCGCACCGCCCACTGCATGGCGAGACGCCTTCGCCGCCGAACTCGCTCGCGTCGACTGGCAGCGCTACCCCGATCGTGGCGCGCGTGCGTTGCGCGAGGGCATCGCCGCGCAGCACGGCGTCAGCCCCGCACAGGTCTTTGCCGCCAACGGCAGCAACGAGGTGCTGCAAACGCTGGTGCTCACCTTTGCCGGCCCGGGCCGCGCTGTAGCCACGTTCGAACCGACGTATCAGATGCACGGACAGATCGCCCGTGTCGCCGGCTCCATCGTGGTGGAGGGCGAACGCGCCCCCGACTTCACGCTCGACATGGCCGAGGTGCAGCGTGTGCTCAGTACCGCGTTGCCAGCCATCACATTCCTGTGTTCACCGAACAATCCCACCGGGTTGGTCGAACCTGAGGGCAAGATCCGCGCAGTGCTCGAACAGGCGCCAGGTCTGTTGGTGGTCGATGAGGCGTACGGTCAGTTCGCCGAATGGTCGGCTCTTGGTCTGGTCGACGAGGAGACTCCGCTTGTCGTCACCCGCACCTTCTCCAAGACGTGGTCGATGGCTGGCACCCGCCTGGGGTACCTCGTCGGCCCCGAGTGGTTGGTCGCTGAACTCGACAAGGTCGTGCTGCCGTACCACCTCGACACTGCGAAGCAGATCGCCGGGCGGCTCGCGCTGCAGTACGTCGACGAGATGGAATCGCGCGTGCAGTTCATCATCGACGAGCGTGAGCGACTGAGCACAGCGATGGCTGCATTGCCGATCGACGTGTTCCCCAGCGGCGCCAACTTCATTCTGTTCCGGCCGCGCAAGCGCTCGGGTCATCACGTGTGGCAGTCGCTACTCGATCGCGATGTGCTCGTGCGCGACTGCTCGGGCTGGCCGCGGCTGGAGAACTGTTTGCGCGTGACTATCGGTACCGCAGAGGAGAACAACGTGTTCCTGAAGGCACTCGCAGAGGTGACGACATGAGTCGTTCCGCCGCCAAGCAGCGCACCACCAAAGAGACTTCGATCTCGGTGTCGATCGAACTCGACGGCAGCGGCAGCGCCGAGGTCAGCACGGGTATCCCGTTCTACGATCACATGCTCGAACAACTCGGCAAGCACGGCGGTTTCGACCTTCGTGTCGAAGCCATCGGCGACCTGCACATCGACACGCACCACACCGTGGAAGATGTCGGCATCGCAGTCGGCGAGGCGTTCCGTGAAGCGCTCGGCGACAAGGCCGGTGTGCGTCGGTTCGCCAGTGGGTTGTACCCGCTCGACGAGGCACTGGTGGAAGTGGCGCTCGACCTGTCCGGCCGTCCCTACTTCGTGTGGGATGTGCCGATGCCGGAGGTCTTACCGCTGGGTAACCCTGCGTTCGACCCGCAACTCGCGGAGCACGCCTTCAGTTCGTTCGCCAACGCGGCCGGTATCACGCTGCATGTGCGCCTGTGTCACGGCACCAACGTGCACCACATCATCGAAGCCGCGTTCAAGGGCCTGGCCCGCTGCCTGCGCGACGCTGTTCGTGTCGAAGGTACACAAGTGCCGTCCACCAAGGGCGTGCTGTGACCGCACCGGTGGTGGCAGTACTCGACTACGGCATCGGCAATCTGCGCTCGGCTCAGAAAGCGCTCGAGGTCTGTGGCGCAGATGCACGCCTCACCGCCGATCCGGAGTTCGTGGCATCCGCCGACGCCGTGGTCCTGCCGGGTGTCGGCGCGTTCGGCGCGTGTATGCAGGCGCTGCGTGCGGCCGGTCTCGAGTCGGTCGTGCACGAATCCGTCGCATCCGGCCGGCCGTTCCTCGGAATCTGCGTCGGTATGCAGATGCTGTTCAACGGCAGCGACGAGGATCCCGACGACGCCGGTCTCGGGGTGATCGACGGGCAGATCCGCTGGATCACCGACCAACTGCCGCGTCCGCAGATGCAGTGGAATCAACTCTCGCTGACCCAACCTGACGACGCGATGTTCGCCGGTCTCGGTGAGCACCCGTGGGTGTACTTCGTGCATTCGCTGCACGGTGTGCCTGCCGACCCATCGGTCGTCGCTGCGACATGCGACTACGGCGGCACAGTGAACGCAGCGTTCCGCCAGGGAAACGTGTTCGCCTCTCAGTTCCACCCCGAGAAGTCGGGTGCTGATGGGCTGGCGCTGTTGCGCAACTTCGTGCAACTCGTGTCATCGGGGGTGTCGGCGTGATCGACCTCTATCCCGCGATCGATCTGCGTGACGGCAAGGTGGTGCGTCTGCGTCAGGGTGACTACGACGATCAGACGACCTATGGCGACGACCCAGTCGCGACTGCGGTGTCGTTCGCCGAGGCAGGTGCGCGTTGGATCCACGTGGTCGATCTCGACGCGGCGCGCAGCGGCTCGCCGCTGAACCGGCCGGTGGTCGCCGCGATCGCCCGCGCCGTGGCCGGTAGCGCCTCGGTGCAGACCGGCGGGGGAGTCCGCACGGCCGCTGACGCGCGTGCACTCGCCGAGGCGGGAGTGGCCCGCGTGGTCATGGGCTCGGCGGCGGTCAAGGATCCGTCCCTCGTGGTTGCTGCCAGCGAAGTCGTCGCAGTCGCGGTCGGCCTCGATCACCGCGCTGGCGAGATAGCGGTGCATGGCTGGACCGAAGGGTCCGGTGTCCAGCTCGCCGACGCGTTGCAATGGTTCCCGACCGCGTCAGCGTTCGTCATCACCGATATCGCTCGCGACGGCATGCTCACCGGACCGGATGTTGCCGGGCTCACTGCGGCTGCTCGCGCCACGTCCATCCCGGTCATCGCCAGCGGCGGCATTGCAACGCTCGACGACCTCGTCGAACTGATGGCGGTTCCCGGCATCTCTGGCGCGATCAGCGGCAAAGCGATCTACGAAGGGCGCTTCACCGTGGCCCAGGCACTCGAGGTGCTGGCGCGATGAGGGTCGCCCGTGTCATCCCATGCCTCGACGTGACCAACGGTCGCGTGGTCAAGGGTGTCAACTTCGTCGACCTGCGCGACGCCGGCGACCCGGTGGAACTGGCCAAGCGGTATGACGCCGAGGGAGCCGACGAGTTGGTGTTCCTCGACATCACTGCATCATCCGACGGTCGCGAGACGATGGTCGACGTCGTGTATCGCACGGCCGAGCAGGTGTTCATCCCG
>CAIXHI010000451.1 GCA_903919215.1 uncultured Acidimicrobiaceae bacterium | reverse complement strand
CGCACGAGTCCGCCCCACTCGATGTGGCCGTCGTCCTTCACGGTGACCGTGATGTCGATCGTCGTCGACGCTCCCGGATCGAGATCGACGAGCGCGTACTCGTCATTCGGTACCGGGTCTTTCAGCGCGACGACGTCGCCGGGCACATAAGTGCTGTGGGGATTGACCTTCTGCCACCCCGGCTTGCCGAGCAGCAACGCAACACTGGTGATCGGTGAGGCCGACACGTTCTTCACGGACACGTGCATCGTCACGTCCGCCGGAGTTGGCCCGGAGGCGTCCTCGGCGAGCGTGATCTCTGGTGGGTCGAAGGTGATCGCGGACTCGATGGTTCGCACACCCACCTCGATCCCGGCGGTCGCGGACAACGGCCAACTGAGCCCATTTCCGTCCACCGCCTCGCCGGTGGCGAACAGCTCGTCGACGCCAAGGGTGGCGCCTGCGTGTATGGCGAAGGTAATCGTCTTCGAGCCGCCGCCGGGGATCGTGTGTGGCCCGCCGGCACCAGCGGTGGGCACCACCTCGAACAACCCGCCGCGGCTCGCCAGGGCCGGATCGAGCGTGACGGTGGCACTCTGGTCAGGACCGGTCGCGGTCAGCACGACGTCGACAGTGGTGTCCTTCCCCGGCGCCACCAAAGCGCGTGCGGGTTGGATGCTGATTTCGATTGGCGCGGTGGGCGGCGGCACGGGCAACAGGTTGAGGACGACCTGGTAGTACTGGCCCTTCTCGGTCAACTGCTGTGGGTTCGCCGGATCGGCGGAAAGCTGCAGATACTGCACCGACGCGATCAGGGTCACGCCGTGGGGTTGGTAGTAAGGGGACACCAGGATGTGGTCGGTGTAGTCGGGAAAGCCAGACCCGGTCGCTTGCCCGCGACGGACGCCCACCGTTCCATATGGCACGAGGCCGACGGTGGCGGTCGGCGGTAGCGACGGGTCGTACAGCGCGTAGGTGGCGTAGGGATAGTCCTGACACGGCACGTCAGCGATGTGAATCACCGGTGGACACAGCCCTCCTTGTCCGATGGCCGCAGGACTGAAGTCGTAGGACAGCTCAGCACCAACCACCGTGGCGGCTGGCGTCAGGGTGACGAGCGGGGTGACGAGGCCGACGGTGTCTGCTGGCAACACGCAGTTGTTGCCGGTGCCCGTGCATTCGGGGATCGGGCCCGACGCCGGCTCGACGGCACGCGCCGGCGGCGGAGTCGGTGCCACGATCACGATCGTCGTGAGAAAGAAGGTGCACGTCAGCAGCGCGCCGAAGGTCGCCCCCCGGCCACTGCGCACGCGTTGGGTCCGCTCCACCGCTGACCTCCCGACCCCACCCGTGGTCGAACACCCGACCTGAGGCCTTGTGTACGAACAATATCAAAGGCTGGCGGCCCGAAATTCACTGGCGGAACGGGAGGGATTCGAACCCCCGGGGCTTACACCCTCACGCTTTCAAGGCGCGCGCATTTGTCCACTCTGCCACCGTTCCGGAGCCGAATCTACCGGCCTCCGCACCGGGTCAGGGCGTCCAGACCTGCTCGAACTTGGCGATCTGACCGTCCTGCACCGCGAGTCCATCACTTCTTGCCGGATCGTTCAGCGAATCTCCGCGCGCAGGTGTTGCACCCATTCGTCAGCCTCGCGCCAGCGGGCGTCGGCGTGCTCGCGGGCAGAGTGGGCGCTCTCGCCGGCGGCCGGGTAGCTGCCCAGGAACTTGACGTTGCCCTGTTTGGCATGCAATGCCCGCATCGCGTCGGCCAGCAACTCGTCGGCCACGTGGCCCTCGGCGTAGATCACGAAGCAGTAATCGCCGAGACCACCGTCCTTCGTCGGCCGCGAGAGCAGGTTGATCAGGTTGATCCGCCGCGCGGCGAACTCCTGCAGGATCGAGATCAGGCTGCCGGGCTCATCGGCGCGCTGGTAGATCACCAGTGCCGTGCGGTCGTGACCTGTGGGCGCGGGCACCCCTTCGCGTGCAACGACGACGAACCGCGTCTGGTTGCCCGGATGGTCGGCGATGTCGTGCGCCAGAATCTCCAGGCCATAGAGCTCGGCGCTGGCCCGCGGGGCGACGGCCGCAGCACCCTCGCCGAGCTCCTGCGCCACCATGCGCGCGGCCTCGGCAGTCGAGTTGGTGGCACGCACATCGGCCTGACCCACATGGTTGCGCAGATACGCGTGGCACTGGGCGATCGCGACCGGGATGGACAGCACCACCTTCAGGTCGGACAGTTGCGTACCGGCCTTCGCCATCAGGCAGTGCTCAATGTCCAGCACTACTTCACGTTGGATGAGCAGTTCGTGGTTGAACGCCAACTCGTCCTGCGAGAGGTTCACCGTGCCCTCGATCGAGTTCTCGATGGCGACGAACCCGAGGTCGACGTCACCGGCCTCGACGGCATCGAGCACATCGGGCATCGTGCGGAACAGCACATGCTCGGCCGCGGCCAGGTCGGATTGGGTCTTCAGGGCCTGTTCGGTGAACGTGCCCAACGGCCCCAGGAAGCCGACGCGAAGGCGGGGTGCGGTCATGACCGCCCAGGCTATTCGCACCCGACCCCCCGACCACCCGCCTTTCCCCCGTCTGTGTCGCGGGGATGCGCGCCGCCGCCGGTGGTCACGGCCGCGACACAGACGCTGAGGGCGAGATCCCCGGGTGCGCTGGCCCCCCGTCTGTGTCGCGGGGGTGCGCGCCACCGCCGGTGGTCAGAGCCGCGACACAGACGCTGAAACCGGTGAGGGGCGGGGCGGGGGTGAGGGGCGGGGCGCGGAATCGGGGCGGGGGTGAGGGGTGGGGCGGGGGGGTGGGGCGGGCAGAATGGTCGGAATGGACGCGCAGGAGTTGCAGCAACTGGTGGAGGGGGTGCGCGCCGGAACGGTGGCACCCGACGACGCGGTCGCCCAGCTCAGCCGACTGCCCTTCACCCGCGTGGGCGACACACTCGTCGACCACCATCGCGCCATCCGCCAGGGCATGCCCGAGGCGATCTACGGCCAGGGCAAGACCGTGGCGCAGTGCATCGAGATCGTCGGCGAGCGGTTGGAGCACGGCACCGGCCCGGTGTTGCTGACTCGCGTGAGCGCCGCGACGGCCGCCGATGTGCTGGACCGACACCCAGGTGGCGAGTCGATGGCCGGGTGTGTGCTGTGGCGCCGACCCGAACCCACCCGCACCTCCAAGGTGCTGGTGGTGAGTGCTGGCACCAGCGATGTACCGGTCGTTGACGAATGCGTCCTCACGCTGCAGGCCCACGGCTTCACCCCCGACCGGCTGACCGATGTTGGCGTGGCCGGTCTGCACCGCTTGCTCGCTCATCTCGACCGAGTCACCGCTGCCGATGCTGTGGTCGTGGTTGCCGGCATGGAGGGTGCTCTCGCCAGCGTGATCGGCGGCCTCACCGCCGCCCCCGTGGTGGCAGTGCCCACCAGCGTTGGCTACGGCGCCGCGCTCGACGGAGTGACCGCACTGTTGGCGATGCACGCGTCGTGCGCCAGCGGTGTCACGGTCGTCGGGATCGACAATGGATTCGGCGCTGCCTGCGCAGTGACGAGGATGTGCAAATGAACACCGACACTCACACGACGACAGCATGGTTCCACTGCTTCGCCGGTACGGCGGGCGATATGACCATGGCCTCGCTGGTGCACGCCGGCGCCGACCCGTTGCAGGTAATGGCCATCGTCGGCCAGTTGCCGATCGACGGGTACGCGCTCTCGTTCGAGCCCGTGCTGCGCTGCGGACTGGCGGCGCTGCATGCCGTCGTCGCCGTGCACGATGAGCACGGCCACTCGCACGACGGGCACAGCCACTCGCACGACGGGCACAGCCACTCGCACGACGATCACGACCACGGGCACGACCACGACCACTCGCACGACCACGGGCACGACCACGACCACGGGCACGACCACGACCACGGGCACCATCACCACGACCACGGGCCGCACCGTCCGTACCGTGAGATCCGCGACCTGCTGAACGCTGCCGAGCTGCCACCTCGCGTGCTCGACCGAGCGCAGCGCACGTTCCGCCTGCTGGCCGAGGTCGAGGGGCAGATGCACGGTATGCCCGCCGACGACGTGGAGTTCCACGAGGTCGGTTCCGTGGACGCCATCGTCGACATCGTCGGCGCCTGCGCGGCGCTCGAGTCGCTGGGCATCGACCGCATCGTGTGCAGCCCGATCACCGTCGGCCAGGGCACGGTGCACGCCGCACACGGCGAGATCCCGAACCCCGCGCCAGCAGTCGTCGAACTGCTCGCCCGGCGCAATGCACCCAGCCGCGGCATCGCCGACCGCAAGGAACTGGCCACCCCCACCGGTGTGGCGTTGATGACCGCACTCGCCGACGAGTTCGGCCCGATGCCAGCGATGCAGGTGCACAGCGTCGGCTACGGCGCGGGCACGGCCGATATCGACGGCCGCCCGAATGTGGTGCAGGTGGTGATCGGCCACGAGCAACCGGCGACGCTGCTGCCCGAGCCCGGCCAGCCTGCGCAACTGCTGGAAGTGAACGTCGATGACGCCACCGGTGAGGTCATCGCCCACACCATCACCGCGCTGTTGTTGGCCGGCGCGCACGATGCCTGGGCGACGCCGATCGTGATGAAGAAGGGTCGCCCCGCGCACACCGTGCACGCGCTGTGCGATCCGGCGTTGGCTGCCGAGGTGGGTGCCGTGCTGTTGCACGAGACCGGCTCGCTGGGGATGCGCGGCACCACCATCGTGCGCTGGCCGCAGCGCCGCGACGAAGTGGTGGTGCACCTCGGTGGTCATCCCATCCGCGTGAAGTTGGCGCCGTCACGCGCCAAGGTCGAACACGATGATGCGGCCGCCGCCGCGAAGGCCTTGGGATTGTCGCTGCGCGAGGTGCTGGCCGAGGCGGCTCAGCTGGCGAGAGCCGTGTCGACGATCAGCTGAAGGTCGGAGATCTCGACCTCGCCCGACGTGCGGTCCTTCACCTTGCCGTCGGCGCCGACGATCACGAAGAACGGCCACCCGGTGGCCCCGTATGCCGCTGCGGCAACACCGGCTGTGCCGTCACCGGTGGACTCGTCGATCATCGCCGGCCACGGCCACTCCTTGGCGACCAGCCAGTCCGCTGGCGGGTAGTTCGGCGCCGACGGCGACACGGCGGTGGCCACGGCGATGATCTTCAACTGCGCCGGGACTCCGCCGTCCTGCATCCACTGGATGAGGCGGGGAATCTCGCGGTTGCAATGCGGGCACCAGTGCGCCAGGAACACGACCATGTATGGGCCGTCGGCCGCGGCGTCGATGGTGATCGGGGCGCCCGCTGCGTCGTACCCGTGCAGCACGGGCGCCTTCGTACCTACGGCCGGGTCGCCGCCACTCTCGGGCAGTCGTGGCAGGACGTCGCCGTCGACGGTGACCGGTTGGTTCGTGGGGTCGCCCGCTGCGCCCGCTGTGTCACCGGTCGAGGCAGGCGTCGTGCCCTGGCCGAGCGTGGCTCCCTTGTCGGAGCCGCGGGTGGCAACGACGACACCCACGGCGATCAGCGCGACGACCGCTACCACTGCGGCGATGACGACACCCATGCTCGAACGCTTCGGCGCGGGCGGCGTCTCAGGGATGATCGGCGTACGGCCAAATCCGGGTGGCGGACCAAATCCGGGCGGCGGACCGAACCCAGGTGGCGGACCAAACCCAGGTGGCGGACCAGCACCCGGATCCGACATGTTCATTAGGCAGCGATCGCCGCGTCGACGATCTTCTGCAACTGGTCGATGGTGATCTCGCCCGATCCGCGGAACTTCACCTTGCCGTCGGCGCCGACGATGACGAAGTACGGCCAACCCGAGGCCCCATAGGCCTGCGCAGCCACACCAGCGACGCCGTCACCCTGTGACTGATCGACCATCACCGGCCAGCTCCAGCCCTTGTTCGAGAACCAGTCGGCTGGCGGATAGTTCGCCGCCGACGACGCCACCGCAGTGGCCACGCCGACAACACGCAGACTGGCCGGAACGCCTCCCGTTGTCTTCCAGTCGAGCAGCAGCGGAATCTCCACGTTGCAGTGCGGGCACCAGTGCGCCAGGAAGACCACCATGTATGGGCCGTCCTTGGCCGCATCGACCGTGACGACATCACCCTGGAAGTCCTTGCCGGAGAGCACCGGTGCCAGCGTGCCGACCGCAGGGTCGGAGGCGACGGTGTTGTCGAAGGCCGCCAACGCATCGCCGGTGACCGTGACTGGCTGCGTATCGGGCAGGGTGGCGCCGGACGCCGAATCGGAGGTGACCGGTGCCGTGCTCTTGGCGTCGTCGCCGCTGGCCGCGAAGATCGCGATTCCCGCTGCCAGTACCACGACCACCGCGATGGCGATCCACATCACTCCGCGGCTGCCGCCGCCTTCGCCGGGCTGCCGTGCAGCCTTGGCCTGTGCCTTGCGCCGGGCCTCAGCCCGCTGCCGGTTCGCCATCGTGTTCTTCCTTTACAGCTTCAGATGCGGGCACCTCATCAGAGGTGTCCAACGCTTCGGGGGTGAGGAGCAGAGCAAGGATGGCAGCAAAACCGCAGAACGCCATCACAGCGAGGGTCATCGGCATCCCGGACCACTCGAAAACGCCGTCGCGGTTGAAGCCCAGCTTGCCGAACGATACGTGCCACGGGTTGGCGCAACTGGTGACCGAGATGCACAGTTTCGACTCTTCGATCACACGGTGTTCGATCAGGTTGTGCCAGAAACTGAGCACCAGACCGGCCGACGCCAGCGGCACGACGTACCACTTCACCCCGCGGTCCTTGCGAATCGCGGCGATGATCAAGATGACCGCCGACGAGTACATGAAGATCCGCTGGAACCAGCAGAACCGGCACGGGAGCCAGTGGTCGCCGTACTCGCTGAACCACAGGCTGCCGAGGCTGGCGGTGGTGGCGACCAGTGCGGCCAGCCACAACTGCCACCGGTGCAGCACCGCGAGGAAGCGCACCGACGCGACCGAAGGAATGACCTTCGCGGCGACCATCAGCACCACGCCACCGGCCGCGACGAGGGCGAGCACGGCAAGGAAGTCTTGGAGGTCGGAGGGCGACATTCCCCCATTGTGCCGCACGATCGGCATTCCGTGCTGGCAGGATGCACCACGTGATCGCCCCGGTCGTCGATGCCGCCTCTCTCGAGACCTGGTTGCACACCGATCGGCCCGTCACCATCACCGATGTGCGCTGGTACCTCGACGGGCGCGACGGGCGTGAGGCCTACGAGACTGCGCACCTCCCGGGCGCCGTGTGGATCGATCTCGATCGCGACCTGGCGGGCCACGGTTTGCCCGCCACCGAGGGTCGCCACCCGCTCCCGACACCCGCCGACTTCGCTGCCGCGATGGCCGTCGCGGGCATCGGCGACGACACCATCGTCGTCGCGTACGACGACACCGGTGGTCTGACGGCTGGTCGCCTCGTCGTGATGCTGCGCATGCTCGGTCGTGACGCTGCCGTGTTGAACGGTGGGCTGAACACATGGGTCGCCGAGGGT
>CAIXHI010000450.1 GCA_903919215.1 uncultured Acidimicrobiaceae bacterium | reverse complement strand
GGCGCCAACAGCGGTATCGGCCGCGCCACAGCCATCCACCTTGCCCGCGAGGGCTACACCGTGTGGGGAACCGTGCGCAACCTGGACAAGGCAGGCAAGCTGCAGACGATGGCCCAGGCGGCCGATGTCCAGGTTCGGCTGGTGGAACTCGACGTGGCCGACGACGAGTCGGTTCGCGCCGGGTTCGAACGTCTGCTCGGCGAGACCGACGGGGTCGTCGACGTACTGGTCAACAATGCAGGTGTCGGGGGCAACGCCGTCGCGGAGGAGACTCCGGCGGCGTTGTACCTCGAGGTGATGAACGTCAACCTGTGCGGGGCGTCCCGATGCTGGCAGCAGGTGCTGCCGGGGATGCGAGCTCGCGGTCGCGGTGCGATCGTCAACGTCACGTCGGTGACGGGTCGCTTCGCGGCGCTCGCACAGAGCCCGTACGTGGCATCGAAGTGGGCGCTCGAGGGCGTCAGCGAAGCGCTCGCCCAGGAACTGGCACCGTTCGGCGTGCGCGTCGCGATCATCGAGCCGGGGGTGACCAAGTCGGCGATCTTTGCCAAGAACATCGATACCCCGCGCCAGTCCGCGGCCTACGACCCGGCATACCGCCGGATGTTCCAGATGTACGCCGCCGGCCTCGCCCACGCCACCGACCCGTTCGAGGTGGGCAGCGTCATTCACCAGGCCATCACCGCACCGCACGCCACACTGCGTCACACGGTGAGTTGGGGCGCAGCCGAGATGTTGGCGGGCCGCGCGGCGATCACCGACGAACAGTGGGTCGCGATCGGAGCCGCCGACACCGATGAGGCGTACTACGACGCGTTCCAGGACGCGTTCAACCTCGATCTGCGCGACCTGGGCAACCTGGCCTGACTCCCCCGGCCGGGTCAGCCGGCCGACGGATTGGCCAGCGCTGGGCGATGCAAGATCGCCGAACTCGGCACAAACTCCACGGTGCCCGCCCCAGTGACCCGCGCCGAGCCATCGACGATGAGCGTGTACTCACCCGCCGTCGGGTGCGGGAACACCATCGTCACCTCCGGTCGCGCCGCGATGTTCGCGCGCGTCGATCGCCCACCATCGGAGTACAGCACCCCCGAGCGCAGGTCGGTGGGCACCGCCAACGAATGCGCGCGCAGGTCGTCGCTGACCGTGACGAGATAGCCCCACGGATAGGCAGCGACCGCGGCGGCCAAATCGGCGAGGGAAACCGGGATGCTCATGACGTACTCCTCCAGATATCGCTCACACGACCGAGCACTGCGGCGGCACGGTCATCAGCGTCAGTGGGTCCACCGGGACGCCGCCATTAGGATGCCACTCGAAGTGCAGGTGGTAGTTGCCCGGGCCGGGATTTCCGGTGTCGCCCACGTACCCGATCACCTGCCCCTTGAACACCGTCGCTCCTTTGGCCAGCCCGGGCGCGAAGTTCGACAGGTGGGCATAGAACCAGTACGTCCCGCCGCCGACAGAGGTGAGCTTCCACGAGTTGCCTGCCAGCGCACTGCCCGCCCTGCCGTCACCGACGACGTTCTGATAGGTCAGCGTGCCATCGGCCATCGCGTAGACCTCCTGCCCGAGCGTGCTCATGATGTCGGCCCCTTCGTGGCGCCGACCACCGGATCGCAGGTCGCCGAAATTGTCGAGGATCACGCACCTCGGGGTCACCTGCATCGGGAAGTTTTCCGGCGGCGGCAGCCGCAACCGCTGGGCGGGCTGCAACACGTTGGCGGCACCGGCGACAGTGGTGATGCTGGCACCGGCCGGCGCGGCCCCCGCGTCGAACGACACGGCGAGCACCGTCGCGGCGAGCACCGCGATCGTGAGTGCGGGCAGGGCGAGGGTGGGGTGTGAGCGGCGTAACGACAAAGATCTTCTCCTGGACCGGCAGTGGAACTCGACGATCCGCCCGGGCCAGAGAATAGCGCTTG
>CAIXHI010000449.1 GCA_903919215.1 uncultured Acidimicrobiaceae bacterium | reverse complement strand
TCACCCACGAGATGAAGCCGCTCGAGGTCGAGATTCTCGTCGCCGAGGTGGGCGTGGGCAGCGAAGGCGACCAAATGTTCCACATCCTCTATGACGGAACGGTGCTCGACGAGCGCACGTACACCGTGCTCGGCGGCGACGCCGAAGCGATCGGCGTGCGGATGAAGGAGTCGTACCGCGATGGGCAGACCCTCGCGGCTGCGCTGCAGTCGGCGGCGACGGCACTCAGCGGCCCTGATCGCACGTTGGCGGCCACGGATCTCGAGGTGGCAGTGCTCTCGCGAGCCAATGGTCGTCGCTGCTTCAAGCGGCTCACCGACGACGCCGTCGCCGAATCCCTCGCCACCCCCTAACCCACCCGGTGCGAGTGCCTCGTCCCCGGTGCGAGTGCCTCGTCCCCGGTGCGAGTGCCTCGTGCGCACCCGAGTGGGGAGTGACGCACTGTGTGTCACTCCCCACTCGGAAGACCCGGGGGGAGTTGCAGGACGACCCGATATGGTCCGACCTGGCTTCCCCCGAACCACTCGTCTCTCACCAACGAGGTGATCGATGCAGCCACTTCCGGAGGAAGCACTCGAGTGCTTCCGCACCCATCACGGCATGTGTACCGCCGAACTCCTGACCCGAGCGGGCATGAGCCGCAGAATGCGACTTCGCGCCGTTGCCGACGGACTGCTGGAGGTCTGGTACGAACGCGTCTTCCGTATCCGCAGCGCACCGCTCACGCTGGAGGCGCGCTGCGTGGCGCTCAGCATGGCCTTCCCCCGAGGCTTCATCACCGGCCCGGCTGGCGGTCGGCTGATGGGCCTTCGGCGAATGCCGGCGGTCCAGCCGATCCACTTCGCTCATCCGCACGGTCGCCACATCGGCCCGTTCGACGGCGTGCGACTTCGCCAGTCCACGAAGATCGAACCCGCCCATTCGATACTGCGCAAGGACGGTATCCGCATCGCCTCTCCGGCACGCCTTGCGTTCGATCTCGCCGCCGACCTCGGCGCCGTCGATCATCGCTCGATCGTGGAGCAGTTGCTCGCTGAACACAAAGTGACGATGGCGGCCCTGGGGCGAATGGGCACGACCCTCGCACGCCCGGGGCGGTCTGGCTCGGAGCGATTCGTGGCGACGCTGCTGTCGCGCAACGGACGTCCGGTCGACTCGCACCCCGAGTTGCTTGTACTCGACGGTCTTCGCCGCCGACAGATTCCGGTCGTCACTCAGCACCCGGATCTCATTCTCCCGAATGGTCGCCCGATTCGAGTCGACCTCGCCGTGCCGACCGTTCGGTGGGGTGTGGAGATCGATATCCATCCCGACCATCTTTTGCTCGACGGCACCACCCGCGACAAACGACGCGACCGGCAGTGTCACCTCATCGGCTGGCAGATCGAACGGGTCACGGAGCTCGACCTGCTCGATCTCGAGGCCATCTGCGACGAGCTGGCTCAGCTGTACCACGTCCGCTGCCGAGCCGCTGCCTGATCCGCCAGAGCCTTTCGAGTGGGTGGTGACACCCCGGGGTGGCGCCACCCACTCGGGTGGGCGTCACCCACTCGGGGTGGGGTCCACCCACTCGCACCGGGGTCTACCCACTCGCACGGAGGGGCGGTGGGGGATGCGCTACGGTGCGCGCATGGAGCGCCGCATTTACGGGCTGGAGAACGAGTACGGCGTGACCTGCACGCTTCGCGGTCAGCGGCGGCTGAGCCCCGATGAGGTGGCCCGCTATCTCTTCCGGCGGGTGGTCAGCTGGGGACGCAGCAGCAACGTGTTCCTGCAGAACGGAGCTCGGCTGTATCTCGACGTGGGCTCGCATCCGGAGTACGCCACGCCGGAGTGCGACAGTCTGTACGACCTCGTCGTCCACGACAAGGCGGGGGAGCGGATCCTCGAAAGCCTGCAGCTGGGCGCTGAGGAACGGCTTCGCGAGGAAGGGATCAACGGCACGATCTACCTGTTCAAGAACAACACCGACTCGGCCGGGAACAGCTATGGCTGTCACGAGAACTACCTCACCAACCGCACCGACGACATGGCGCACTATGCCGAGGTCTTGATCCCGTTCCTGATCAGCAGACAGATCTACACCGGTGCCGGCAAGGTGTCACAGACCGCCCGAGGTCCGCTGTTCTCGATGGCCCAGCGCGCCGAGCACATCTGGGAAGGTGTCAGCAGCGCCACCACCCGTAGTCGGCCGATCATCAACACTCGCGACGAACCCCATGCCGATGCCGAGAAGTACCGGCGGCTGCACGTCATCGTCGGCGACAGCAACATGAGCGAGTACACCACCTTTGTGAAGGTGGGCGCAGCGGCATGCATGCTGCGCATGTTGGAGGACCCCACCGTGGTCCTGCGCGACATGACGATGGAGAACCCGATTCGAGCGATCCGCGACATCAGCCACGACCCCACGTGCCGTCGCAAAGTGCGCCTCTCGAACGGACGTGAGGTCAGCGCGCTCGACATCCAACGCGAATACCTCGACCGGGCGCTGCGCTACGCGGACTCCAAGGGTTTCCCGCCGATGGAGCAGAAGGCACTGGAGATGTGGGAGCACTGCGTCAGCACGATCGAGAACGACCCATTGAAACTCGACCGCGAGGTCGATTGGGTGATCAAGTATCGGCTGATCGAGGCGTTCCGCGCTCGCCACGACCTGCCCCTCGGTGACCCACGCGTGCAACTGCTCGATCTGCAGTATCACGACATCTCGCGCGAGCGCAGTCCGTTCTACAAGTTGCAGGACCGCGGCATGGTGGAGCGGATGTGTCTCGATCAGGACATCGATGACGCGATCGACACACCTCCCCAGACCACACGGGCACGGCTGCGCGGTGAGTTCATCAAACGCGCCAAGGAACGTAAACGCGATTACACCGTTGATTGGGTGCACCTCAAACTGAACGACCAAGCGCAGCGCACGGTGCTGTGCAAGGACCCGTTTCGCAGCCGTGACGAGCGCGTGGAGAAGCTGATCGAGTCACTCTGAACGTGTAGCTGATGGTGTGCAGTGGTCGCCGACCGCTAGCGTAGGTTTGATGTCCGACGACCATTATCGATCCGCTCACGAAGAATCGGCGTGGGCAACGGATCCCGGAGCTGTCGGAACCGTTGAGATCGAACCGGTGAGTGGCGACTCCGCCGGTGCGGCGCCGTCGAAGCGCAGCCGCAAAACAAGCTCCTGGGTCGAATGGTTCGTGGT
>CAIXHI010000448.1 GCA_903919215.1 uncultured Acidimicrobiaceae bacterium | reverse complement strand
GCACGCGCTTCTTGTACGGTGTACAAGCATAGCAGGGGGCGACCTGCGGCACGAGGGGGCGAAATGGGAGGCACGGACAGCAGCACCGAACGCCGAGACGCTGTGGCGCGCGGGCTGATGCCCATCGTGCCGATCGCCGACGACCCGACCCGCTGGACCATCGACGAGCGACGCGAGCGCTACGGATGTCCTGGCGTCGGCGTCGCGGTCATGCGTGACGGGGCGATCGACTGGGTCGACGGCTTCGGGCACCGCACGGCCAACGCCACCGACGGCACACCTGATGGTGCGATCAACGGCGACACCGTGTTCATGGTCGCGTCGTGCAGCAAGCCGGTCAGCGCGACGTTGGTGCTGCAACAGGTCGCCGCCGGCACAGTGGATCTCGACACCGATGTGAACCGCTACCTGCGTCGCTGGCAGGTGCCGACGAACGAGTTCACGGCCGAGTCGCCGGTCACCCTGCGTCGCATCCTCAGCCATACGGCCGGGCTCACGGTCAACGGCTTTGGCGTCACCCCGCGCGACGGCACCCCGGTACCCGACGAGTTCGATCTGCTCGAAGGTCGCCCCCCGTCGACGATGCCGCCCGTCGTCGTCGACAAGGCCTACGACGGCACCGACCGCTACTCCGGTGGCGGATTCCTCATCGCGCAGTTGCTGCTCGAAGATGTACTGGGCATCCCGTTCGACGTCCTGGCCGAGCGCACGCTGTTCGGTCCTGCCGGTATGACCCGGGCCACGTTCCATCATCCACTCGCGGCGCGATATCTCGACGCGATCGGCGGCGACATCGCCTCGGGCCACGGCGACGACGGTCGGCCGTTCCCGGGTGGTTGGGCGATTTCGTCCGACAAGGCCGCAGGCGGTTTGTGCTGCAGCGCTCGCGACTACGCCAACTTCCTGCTCGCCATCCACCACGCCTACCACGGCCGACCCGGTGCCATCCTGCCCAAGAGCCTGATCGACGAGATGACGACCACGCAGGGCTCCGGTGCCTTTGGTCTGGGCTTCCGTGTCATCCATGATGCTGGTCGGTTGCGGTTGAACCATGGCGGCTCGAACGACGGCTACCAGACCGAGAGCAACCTATTTGCCGAGTCGGGTGACGGGGCCGTGGTGTTCACCAACGCCACCTCCGGTCTGTTCTTGTTCCGCGAAGTGTTCAACTCGATCGCCGACACGTATCAGTGGCGCGACTTCGGCCCGGCCCCCAAGCGCCTGGCCACGCTCACCGAGGCACAGCGTCAGCAGTACGTCGGTTCGTATCGCATCGTGGCTGGTATCGAGCTGCCGCTGCTGCGTGTGTGGAGCGATGGCGGAAGGTTGTGGAACGAGATTCCCGGCCTCCGCTTCGGCGTACAAGAAGTGTTCGTTGACGATCAAGGGGCGCTGTTCAGCCAGACCGGTCCGTTCGAGACGCACACCGTGCTTGGCGCTGATGGTCGGGTCGCGGAACTGATCGTGTTCGAGGGTTCGGCTCCCGTGCTGAAGGCGGTACGGGCCGAATGAAGCCTCGTCGGCGCCAGCGTTCCGCCGCTCTTGTACATCGTGCAATAATCTCTACCAACAGTCCCAGGGGGGAACTCATGACACACAGCAGGAAGCGGTTGCGGCGTATCACCGCAACCCTGTCGATCGTCGCTCTCGCTGCACTCGCTGCGGCGTGTGGCGGCAACGACCCGACGAGCACATCCACCACAGGTGTCTCCGACACCCAGGCACCGGTGCTCACCAATGCACCCACCACCACCATCCAGGGTGCGACACAGGGTGGCACCCTCACGGTGGCCATCGAAGGCGAGTCGTCTGGGTTCAACCCCACGTCCGACCCGTGGTCGAACGCCGGACACAACGTTGCCCGCTCCATCTTCGAGCCGCTCGCCACGTTCGACAGCACCGGCAAGGTTGTGCCGTATCTCGCCGAGTCGATCGCGCCCAACACTGATGCGACGGTCTGGACGATCACGCTGCGCAGCGATGTGAAGTTTCAGAACGGTGAGCCGCTGAACGCCGAAGCCGTCCGCCTGAACTTCGCGGCTGTGCAGGCCAACGCCAGCTTCAAGGGTCAGCTCGAACTACTG
>CAIXHI010000447.1 GCA_903919215.1 uncultured Acidimicrobiaceae bacterium | reverse complement strand
GAGTAGTTCTCGATGCCGTTGCAGTAGCCGACTTCCTGGATCATCTCCAGGTCGTACTGCGTGCGCATGCGCAGCCGCTGCGCCTCCAACAGCTTGCCGTTGGCCTCGAACCACGCCAGACGTTCCTGCAGCTCGGCCTCGATCCCGATCACTGCCTTGCGCATCCGCTCATCGCCAGCCACGTAATGCGTAGCCGGGAACACCATGATCTGGTTCATCTCCGCGAGGGTCTCGCCGGTGAGGGGGTCGACGATGGTGATGCGATCGACCGTGTCGCCGAACATTTCGATGCGCAGCACGGTCTCGTCGTAGCTGGGGTGCACCTCGATGGTGTCGCCGCGCACACGGAACTTGCCGCGGCCGAGCGCGATGTCGTTACGGTCGAACTGCAGATCCACCAGGCGACGCAGGATGCTGCGCATGTCGTAGTCGACACCCACGTGCAGTTCCAGCAGCTGACCCTTGTACTCCGCAGGATCGCCCATGCCGTAGATGCAGCTGACGGACGCAACCACGATGGTGTCGCGCCGCGTGAGCAACGCAGCAGTGGCCGAGTGACGCAAACGGTCAATCTCGTCGTTGACCGATGAGTCTTTCTCGATGTAGGTGTCGCTGGACGCGATGTATGCCTCGGGCTGGTAGTAGTCGTAATAGCTGACGAAGTACTCCACCCGGTTGTTCGGGAAGAACTCGCGCATCTCCTGTGTGAGCTGTGCCGCCAACGACTTGTTGGGAGCCAGGATCAGCGTGGGCCGCTGGACAGCCTCGATCGTCCAGGCGATCGTGGCGCTCTTACCTGACCCCGTGATGCCGAGCAGAGTCTGCATACGATCGCCACGGTCGATACCCGCTGCGAGTTGTGCGATCGCGGTCGGTTGGTCGCCGGCAGGCTGGAACGAGGACACCACCTGGAACCGGGGCTGCTGAGGCGCGGACACGGCGACCATGCTAGCCCCGAACGAATGTTCGTGTCTCGTGCTCAGACACCGTCGGCGCGCAGTCCGGTCTCGCCAGGCGGCAGCTGCGGCAGCGACGCGACCATCTGCCAGAGTGCGTCGATCTGCGGGGCGAGCGACGCGAGGTCGTCGCTGTTGTCGATCACAAACGTGGCAGTCGCCAGCCGTGCCTCCCGCGTGGCCTGCTGCGCGATGCGCGCCCGGGCGTCGGCCTCGGCGAAGTGGCGGAACTGCACGAGGCGCGCGACCTGCGTCTCCTCCGGTACGTCGACGACGATGATCGCCTGCAGACCTGCACGCGGGTTTTCCGTCAACAACGGGATGTCCATCACCACGACCTGCTGTGTGTGGGACGCCTCGGTGATGCGGCGGCCAATTTCAGCGCCCACGACGGGATGAACAATCGCGTTGAGATCTTTCAACGCGACCGGGTCACCGAATGCGATGGCGGCCAATGCAGGCCGGTCGAGGACACCATCAGCAGTGAGGATGCCGGCACCGAAACGATCGGCCAGCGTCTGCAACAGCGGTTGTCCCGGTTCCTGCAACTCACGAGTGATCACGTCGGCATCGATGACGATCGCTCCTCTCGCCGTCAGCGCGGCGCTCACCGTTGATTTACCCGAACCAATACCGCCCGTCAGCCCCACCAGGATCATGGAACGCACGGTAGCGCCGTCATGACCGACGCTCGCCAGTAACATCGCCCAGTGGCCGACGACACCGACGAGCACCGGCGATCAGCCGCCGGCATCAACGACTCGCCACCTGTCAGCTGGCCGTTGGTCGAGCGCCGACGACGCGACCGTGCACTCCAAGGCGCCACCGAACGCCGCGACACCGACGCTGCCCCATCCAAACCCCCGATCCTCAACGCCTCGCCAATGCTCGGGTCCGCCGTCATCTGGCCATTCCGCCTGGCGGCAGTGGCTGGCGCGGTCGTCCGCGCCGAGGACGGCTTCGACTGGCACCAGGGACGCTTTGTCGCCACCGCCGTCGTGCTGGCGTTCTACACGTCATACGTCTGCTGGCATCCCCTTCCCTATTCGTCCAATCGCTCCAGTCGCGTGCGCATCGTTGTCGAGCAGCTGCTGAACACCGCAGCCGTCATGCTCACGGGCCAATGGGGCTCGCCATTCGTGCTGTTCTTCATCCCCACGGGAAT
The DNA here is from genome assembly GCA_903919215.1 of uncultured Acidimicrobiaceae bacterium. GTDB lineage: Bacteria > Actinomycetota > Acidimicrobiia > Acidimicrobiales > Ilumatobacteraceae > UBA668. The sequence goes on along the minus strand of CAIXHI010000447.1, from coordinate 10,957 downwards.
GGTCGCCGGTTTCGCTGCTGGCGGCATCATGAGCGCTCAGCTCGCCGCCGCATCGGTGGCGGTCGTCACTGCCCAGTTCGTGCCTTCTGCTGGCGCCCGCACCGCCGTTCAGGAAGGCGCGTTGTGGGCCGGCCTTCTGGGGCTGGTGGCCTTCACCAGTGGGCTCGCCCATCGCGCCAGTCACGACGCCGCCCGCCAGCAGCAGGTAGCCCTCGACAGGGTCAGCAAACTGGCAGAGGCCAACTCACTGCTCTTCGCCCTGCAGCGTGTCGCACAGAGTCTCCCCGCCTCACTCGACCTGGAGGACGTACTCGATTCCACTGTGGGGCGTCTACGCACGATGGTTCGACATGATGCGGTGGCGGTGTATCTCCTCGACGACGACACCGATCTAGCGCTCCCAGTACGCACCCACGGTGTGGAATCAGTCGAGCCCTACGCCCTCACCGGGCTACCACGCGGGCTGCGCCTCGCCGCCGAGTCCGCGAAGACCGTGCGCCTCGACGACCTCACCGAGGCGGACAGCATCAGCACCGGGGGCCGCAGCGGTCTGTACGCCTCGCTACGAGCACGCGGCGCGCTGATCGGGTTCATCGCGCTCGAGAGCCACGGGATGGACGACTTCGGCCAGCAACAGGCCGAAATCGTGCACGGCCTCACCGAACCGTTCGGCATCGCCATTGACAATGCCCGCCTGTTCCTGCGCATCCGCACGTTGGCCGCCGACGAGGAACGCTCGCGTATCGCCCGAGAGCTGCACGACCACGTGGGCTCCTCGCTCGCGCTGATCGGCTTCGAGGTCGATCGCGCGATCCATGTGGCAGCTGACGGTGGCGAGGTGCAACCGGTACTCAGCGAACTCCGCCAGCAGGTGTCACTGGTGGTGAAAGACGTGCGCAACACACTGCTCGACCTACGAACCGAGGTGACGGACAGCCGCGACCTCACCGCCACGGCCACCCAGTTCCTGCAGTATGTGCAACAGCGCAGCGGGATCGAAACGGCCTGCGAACTCCACCTCGATGAACGAGTCCCGCTGATGGTCGAGCGCGAGCTGTGGCAGATCGTGAAGGAAGCGATTCTCAACGCCGAGCGGCACTCGCGAGCGACGCACCTCACGGTGTCGGGTCACTGCACCGACGAGCACCTCTTGATCAGGGTGGTCGACGATGGCGTCGGGTTGCACGCCACGAAGGCTCGCCCCGACAGCTACGGAATGACCGGAATGCGCGAGCGAGCTCACCGCCTCGAGGCCACCCTGACGGTACGATCGGTGCCCTCGGGGGGGACAGAAGTGTCCATTGAGCTCCCGCTCGGAGGGGTCCAGCTCTGATGTCACTCAAGGTCGTGTTGGTCGATGACCACACCATGCTTCGCCAAGGGCTTCGTCGAGCACTGGAGGCCGAAGGCATCATCGTGATCGGTGAGGCAGCTGACGGCATCGAAGGCGTGAAGGTCGCCCTTGCGACTTCACCGGATGTCGTGTTGATGGACGTGACGATGCCCAAGATGGACGGTGTCGATGCCACCCGGCAGCTGATCGCGGCTGACGCGTCCAAGCGAATCGTGATGCTCACGATGCACATCGACCGCGATGTCATCGACCGCGCACTCAAGGCGGGGGCCGTGGGTTACCTCACGAAGGACTCCTCGATCAGCGAGGTCGTCGAGGCCATCCACCTCGCCGCCAACGGAGATCGCCCGATGTCGCCGCAACTCGCCGTGGCCATGCTGCAAGAGGCGCGCAAAGAGCCCGACAGCATCATCACCGCACGCGAGGAGGAGGTGCTGCAGCTCGTCGCCGACGGTCTGGGCACCGGCGAGATCGCAGCCACCATGTTCATCAGCCAGAAGACGGTGAAGAATCACCTGGCCTCGATCTACGAGAAGCTCGACGCCCGCGACCGCACACAGGCCGTGCTGATGGCAGTGAAGATGGGCATCGTCAAGCTCACCTGAGCCTGAACGCGAACGAGGGGCACGGCCGCAGCCGTACCCCTCGTTGCAGTTCCTACAGGACGCAGATCAGGCTTCGGGAGCCGATTCCGCAGCTGATTCCGCAGCTGATTCCTCAGCCGCAGCCACAACCGAAGCCGGTGCCGGCGGGGCACCCTCGGCGCCCGGAGCCTCGTCCGGGTTCGCTTCGTAGTACTCGGCCCAGGCTGCTTCGCGCTCGGCATCGTCGCCGCCCGCGGCCCAGTTGCCGTGCTCGTCGATTTCGAAGTGCTGGCGGTATTCCTCGGCCAGCTCGCCACCTTCGGCGGCCTGCTTGATCGACAGGCTGATGCGGCGACGGGCGAGATCGAGATCGATGATCTTGACCCACAGCTCTTCGCCGGGGGTGACGACCTGCTCGGGGGCATCCACGTGATGGGTGGACATCTCGGAGATGTGCACCAGACCCTCGATACCGTCGCCGACCTGCACGAAGCCGCCGAACGGAACGAGCTTGGTGACACGGCCGTAGACCAACTGGCCGACCTCGTGGGTGGAAGCGAACTCCTGCCACGGATCCTGCTGGGTGGCCTTCAACGACAGGCTGATGCGCTCACGCTCGAAGTCGACATCGAGCACCTGGACGGTGACCTTGTCGCCCACGGCCACGACGGCACCCGGGTGATCGACATGCTTCCACGACAGCTCGCTGACGTGGATGAGGCCGTCCATACCGCCGAGGTCGACGAACGCACCGAAGGACACGACACTGCTGACGACACCCTCGCGGATTTCGCCAGGCTTGAGGTTCGTGAGGAAGCTGTCGCGGCTCTCCTTCTGCGTCTCTTCGAGGAAGGCGCGGCGGCTGAGCACAACGTTGTTGCGGTTCTTGTCGAGCTCGATGATCTTGGCCTGCACCATCTTGCCGACGTACGGGACGAGATCGCGAACACGGCGCAGCTCAACGAGCGAAGCGGGCAGGAAGCCACGCAGGCCGATGTCGACGATCAGGCCGCCCTTGACGACCTCGATGACCAGACCCTCGACGGTGCCGTCGGCTTCCTTGATCTTCTCGATGGTGCCCCAGGCACGCTCGTACTGAGCGCGCTTCTTGGAGAGCACCAGACGGCCTTCCTTGTCCTCCTTGGTGAGGACGAGGGCTTCGATCTTGTCGCCGACGGACACGATGTCGTTCGGGTCGACGTCGTTACGGATGCTGAGCTCGCGGGCGGGGATGACGCCCTCGCTCTTGTAGCCGATGTCGAGCAGTACTTCGTCCTTGTCGACCTTCACCACCGTGCCGTTGACGAGCTGACCGTCTTCGACGGACACCATGGTGCCGGCGATGGCATCTGCGAAGGACATGCCGAGGTCGTCGGAGACGATCTGGCGGGGGGTGTAGTTGCCCTCTTCATCGAACGTGCCCCAGGTGGGCTCGGTTGACGTGGAGGTGGTAGAGGTATCGGACAAGGGACGATCGCTTTCGAACAGAAATACTGAAAAGCCCGGCGGATTCCGGACCCCGGCACGATACCAGCAGACCCGCCCACGCGCCATCCCCAGCCATCGCTCACTCAACCGTCACGGACGGCGGGCGATCACCAAGAACTCAGGGCTCTCCACAGTGGGGACGCCAGCCCCATAGGCGCCGGGTTCGACCGAGGCGATCGAGTCGACCGTCAACCCTGCCACCCGGCACAGCACGCGCAACTCACGTGGTGTGTAGCAACCCGTCCACAGGTCGACGATCTTGGACTCACCCGACTCGCTCTTGACCTCGGTGTGCTCGTGGTTCACCCCTGTGGCGGCGTCGAACACGGCCCCTTGATCGTCGAAGTACTTCACCACGAAATAGGCACTGAACGCGCTGAGCGCCAACCGTCCACCGCGCCGCAGGGCACGGCCCATCGCCGACAGCACGAGTTCGTCGTCGCCGTTCGCGGTCATCAGCCCGAAGGCTCCCTGGCACAAACAGATCACGATGTCGAAGGTGCCCTCGAACGCCAGGTTGCGGGCATCCATGCGCTGGAACGTCGCACCGGGGGGTGCGTGCTCGGTCGCCAGGTCGACGAAACGTTGGCTGATGTCGATGCCGTGCACCACCAGTCCGCGCCGGGCCAGTTCGTGGGCGTGGCGGCCAGGTCCACAACCGACGTCGAGCACCCGCATCCCCGGGTGCAGGTCGAGGGCCCCCATCAGGAAGTCGACCTCCTGACGGGTGCCCTTGGTGAACGAATACCGCAGGTACGCCGCCCCGAGGTGATCCGCCACCGGCTCGAACCAGTGCTGCCCTTCGCTCATGCTCCCACTCTCCACGACTCCCCCTCATCCGCTTCCGGACACACACCGATCACGGGCTCCCGAGGCTGGCGTGGGACACAAAGACGTGGTTCGCAGACTCGAAACCTCCCGGAGCACGCCGACGCGCGGCTGACTCAGCCCTTCGCGTCCGCCCAGGTGGCACCCCAGGCGACGTTGACCTCCAGCGGCACGTCGAGTTCGGCGGCGTGACGCATCAGATCGATCACCAGCGGCCCGACATGGTCGACCTCATCCACTGGCGCTTCCACCAGCACTTCGTCGTGCACCTGCAGGACAAGGCGACTCTTGACACCAGCGGCGTCGAGCGCCTGATCGATCCGCACGATCGCAACCTTGAAGATGTCTGCGGCGAGACCCTGGATCCCGGCATTCATCGCTTGCCGCTCACCGGCCTGGCGGATGCGGAAGTTGCTGTTCGACAGTTCAGGGATTGGGCGCCGACGACCGAACAGCGTCTCGGTATACCCGCGCATACGGGCCTCGATCACCGTGCGATCCATGTAGTCCTTCACGTTCGGGAAGGCGGTGAAGTAAGCGTTGAGAATCACCGACGCTTCGTCGATCGGGATGGCCAGTCGCTGCGCAAGGCCGAACGCCTCCATCCCATAGGCGAGGCCGTAGCTCACCATTTTCGCTTTCGATCGCTGCTCGATCGTGACGTCGGCAGGCGCCACCGAGAACACCCGCGCCGCAGTGGCGTTGTGGATGTCGGTGCCGCTGGTGAACGCCTCGATCAGGCCTGGGTCCTGCGCGAGGTGGGCGATACAGCGCAGTTCGATCTGGTTGTAGTCGGCCACCAGCAGCGAACACCCAGCACTGGGCACGAACGCCTTGCGGAACTGGCGCCCCTCTTCGCTGCGCACCGGGATGTTGTGCAGGTTCGGCTGGTCGCTGGACAACCGACCGGTGCGGGCCACCGTCTGGTTGAACGTGGCGTGGATGCGACCGTCGGCGGCCACTTCATTGAGCAGACCCGTTCCATAGGTACCGCGCAGCTTTTCGACCTCGCGGTACTGCAGCAGCGGGTCGATGAACTCGGGCCACTGGTCGCGCAGTTTCTCCAAGGTGGACGCATCAGTGCTGAAGCCGGTCTTGGTCTTCTTGCCTGGGGCGAGACCACGTTCGGTGTAAAGGATCTCGCGCAGTTGGATCGGCGAGTTGAGGTTGAACGGCCGACCTGCCACCCGAATCAGTTCGAGACCGAGTCGCTCGACGTCGGCAGTGAGTTTCTCGTTCAGCCGCTGCAATTCGGTGCGGTCGACAGCGATGCCGACATGCTCCATCTTGGCGAGCACGCCGACCAACGGATTCTCGATGGTCGTGTACAACTCGGCCATGCCCTGCTTGTCGAGCGCGTCTTCCAACGCCGGCGCAAGGTGCGCGACTGCCAGCGCGTCGCGGGCAGCAATGCGTCGCGCATCGGGGCCGCTGCCGAAGTCCAGCTGACCTGTCGCAGCGGCGCTGTCATCGGGTAGGTGGAACCGCGTGTAGCGATCGAGCAGATCACGTAGGGCGTACCTGGTGTCGGCGGGGTCGATCAGGTAGGCCGCGATCGCCGTGTCGAGCCGCAGTCCGGGCACTACGACCTTTCCTGCGCCGCCTCTGCCGAGCAGCCAGCGCATCAGCGGCTTGGCATTGTGGCCGCGCCAACTGCGGTGCTCACTCAGCGCCGCCAACACATCGGTCGACTCCACCACGGACGACGGCAACCATGCGACCTCTGCACCCGCCGGGTCGGTGACCACGGCCAGCCCGAGCACATCACTACGACCCGGTTCACCCGACCACGCGGGAATCACGTCGAGTGTCGGCAGCGTGCGGATCAGCCCGGCGGCATCCGCCGGACGGTCGAAGTCGGTGATCTCCGCTTCCAGCGTCTCGCCGGTAGAAGGTTTGGGGCCAGGGGCCGAGCCGACCACGCCGAGTGCGTCGTACATGCGCTCGTACAGGGCTTTGAACTCGAGGAACTCGAACAGGCGCTTCACTTCCTCGTCGTTCGGCCGCACGACGAGCGACTCGAAGTCGACCTCGACAGGAGCGTCGCGACGCAACGTCATCATCTCGAAGTTGTGGCGCGCGCGGCCTTCGTGCTCGATCAGCGAGGCTTTCAACTTCGGCGTCTGCGCATCAACGTTGGCAAAGATTCCGTCGAGGCTGCCGTACTGGTTGAGCAACTTGGCGGCGGTCTTCTCGCCGACACCGGGGACACCTTCGAGGTTGTCGCTGGGGTCGCCGCGGAGTGCCGCGTACTGCGGATAGATCTCAGGCGTGACGCCAGTCTTTTCCTTGATACCCGCTTCGTCGTACAACGCGTAGTCGCTGACGCCGCGCTTGTTGTAGAGCACCTTCACGTGCGGATCGCTGACGAGTTGGTAGCTGTCGCGGTCGCCAGTGACGATCACCACATCGTGCCCGGCGTCCTTCCCCTTCTGCGCCAACGTGGCCAGAATGTCGTCGGCCTCCCAGCCGACGAGTTCCAGCCACGTGATGTTCAGCGCGTCGAGCACTTCACGCACGAGGCCCATCTGCTGGCGCAGGATGTCGGGCGACGCTTCACGCTGCGCCTTGTAGGTCGGGTCCATCTCGTGACGGAAGGTCGGCTCGGGTCGGTCGAACGCCACCAGTAAGCCATCGGGCTGCTGATCCTTCACCATGTAGGCGAGCATCGAGGTGAAGCCGAACACAGCGTTCGTGACCTGCCCCGAGGCAGTGGCCATGTCGGTGGGCAGCGCGAAGAACGCCCGGTACGTGAGCGAGTTGCCGTCGAGGAGGAGGATCTTCACGGGTGCAGCGTGCCCGCAAGGATGCGGTCGGCGACATCGCGCATGCGCGAGCGCTCGCTCATCGCAGTGCGTTGGATGAAGGTGAAGGCATCGCTCTCCTTCAACCCGAATTGATCGATCAGCATCCCCTTGGCCCGGTCGATCACCTTGCGCGCCTCGAGTTGCTCGCCCAGTGCGTCGACCTCGCCGCTGAGTTGCTGCAGTTCGCGGAAGCGACCGATGGCAACTTCGATCGCCGGGATCAGATCGCTCTTCTGGTACGGCTTCACCAGGAACGCCAGCGCTCCGGCATCGCGGGCTTCCTCGACAACTTCGCGCTGACTGAACGCGGTGAGCATCAGCACACCGCAGATGCGTTCGGCGGTGATGATCCGAGCGGCATCAAGCCCGTCCATGTGCGGCATCTTGATGTCGAGGATCGCGAGATCGGGTCGCAGACTGCGCACGAGTTCGACTGCTTGGTCGCCACGGCCGGTCTCGCCAACGACCTCGTAACCCTCCTCTTCGAGGGTCTCGCGCAGGTCGAGTCGAATAATGGCTTCGTCTTCGGCGATCACCACACGGATGGTCATGCCCACATTCAAGCAGGCGGCGACCGGATACCCGAGAGGAATCCGCTTCACATTCGATCGAGCAGCGCGTCCTGTCGTGCTTCGAGGCGGGCGATCTCGGCGATGACATGTGCGCGATGTCGTTGCATCGCCACCTCATCGGCATCATCGGGCATGGCCATCAACTGTTCGCCGATCACCACCAGTTCATCGCGGCGGGCACGCAACCGGGCCCCTATCTGACGCAGCTGCCAGGTGAGAATCGGTGAAGCCATGTGCAGCAGTGTACGAAGGGACACAATGGGTCCACGAGGAGGGCACGGTGTACGACCAGTGGGGCATTGCAGACGGCTATCACGATGTAGATGGCGTGTGGCACGAGACGCCGACCGACACTCGCGAGCAACTGCGGACGCTGCTCGCTGACGCTCCCGCTGCCGATCCGTTGTGGTTCGTCGACGAAGGTACGACACACGCGCTGATGAGCCGCTGCCGGGTCGTGTCGGAGGACGGCACCCTGCGCAGTGACGCCGACACGCTTCCGGCCGATCTACCGATCGGGTACCACCGGCTCGACCCGGTCGACGGCGGCCCGTCGACAACGCTGGTCGTCGCTCCAAGAGCCTGTCCCGCTCCGCCCACGGGCTTGGGTGTCGCTGCGCAGGTGTACTCACTCTGGCGCCACGACGCGTGGGGCATCGGTGATCTTCGCGATGTTGCCGAACTCGGCCAACACGTCGCATCCCGAGGTGGCACCGCAGTGCTGCTCAGCCCCCTGCACGCCCCGGCCCCCACGCTGCCCCAGCAGTCCAGCCCGTACTACCCCAGTTCTCGGCGATGGCTGAACCCGTTGCTCATCCCGATGCCCGGCGAGCGACCGGGTGGCCTTACCAACGAACCCGGCGCGTACATCGACCGCGACCGTGTCTGGGGGGCCAAGCGACAGGCACTCTCGCAGCGCTTCTCGCGCGAAGCGGGCAACGGCGAATGGCGTAGCTGGGCACGAGCACAAGGTGCCGACCTGTGGCGCTTTGCCACATGGAATGCGCTCGCGGATCGTCACGGCGCGCAGTGGACGCAGTGGCCAGAGCACCTCCGCCACCCCGACTCCCCCGCTGTTGCCGACCTTCCACTGCACGACCACGAGTTCGCCGCGGCGTGCGAGTTCCACGCATGGTTGCAGTGGGTGGCGCGCAACGAACTGCGCCACACCATCGCGGCCGCCGGGTTAGCGCTGATCAGCGACCTCGCCGTGGGCAGCTCGCCGGACGGCGCCGACGCCTGGATGTACCAAGACCTGCTGGCCCTGGGTGTGCGCATCGGCGCGCCACCCGACCCGTTCAACGCCGCCGGTCAAGATTGGGGTCTGCCGCCGTTCATCCCCTCACGTCTGCGTGCGGCCCACTACGCACCGTTCATCGCCATGCTCCGCACCGCGTGTGAGGGGATGGGCGGCGTGCGCATCGATCACGTGATGGGTCTGTTCCGTCAGTTCTGGGTTCCAGAGGGCGGCAGCGCGGCAGACGGCGCCTACGTGAAGATGCCGGCCGATGAACTGTTGGCCCTCATCCGCCTGGAGGCCACACGCGCCGGCACCTTTGTCATCGGCGAAGACCTCGGAACCGTGCAGGACGGCGTTCGCGAAGCCATGACCGCCGGCGGCATCCTCGGCACGAAGGTGTGGTGGTTCGACCCGGCACCGGAGCACTGGGCCGCGACCAACCTCGCCACGGTCACCACCCACGATCTCCCGACGGTGGCCGGAGTGTGGACTGGGTTGGACGGTGGCGACGAGATGGGCGCCCTCTTGCATGCAGCGGTGGACGTCAACGACGACGCGCTCAGTGCAGCGGTAGCCGTACACGCCCAGGTTGCGGCGAGCAACTGTGTCCTGATGCTGGCCTCGGTGGACGACCTCGCCGGGTGTGTCGAGCGGCCGAACCGCCCTGGCACTGTCAGCCCGGAGAACTGGAGCCTGCGGATGCCATCCTCGACAGAACACATCCTCGATGAACAACCTGGGCGCTCGATCCTGAGGGCGCTCGCACCACGCAATCGCAGCTAACTACTCGGTGCCGTTGGCCGGAGCCGGCGGTACGTGCGGGAACAACTCTTCGAACGTGCCCACTGTCATACGGCGTACGGAGGCTTCGTCAACGCCATCGAACAACTCGTGCAGCGTCTTCTGAGTGTGACCGAACGTGCCCTCGATGTGCGGGTAATCACTGCCCCAACACACATTGCGCCAGCCCATCGCGGTCATCGCCTGCACCGCTGAGCGATCGTGCTGGAACGACGCGTACACGTTCTCGTAGAGGTACTCGCTCGGCAACCGGCGCAGTTGCGGGCGCACCATCGACGAGTGCTGACGGTAGGCCTCGTCGAGTCGGTCGGCGACGAACGGCCCCCACGTGGCGCCTCCTTCGGACACCATCGCCTTGAGACCAGGGTGACGGTCGAACACACCTGACGAGATCATCTTGGTGATCGCCCGCTGACCGCCGTAGGTGGTCTCCATGTAGTTGATCAACGCACCGCCGGGCCCACGGAAGTAGGCACCATGCATCGTGGACGCATCGTGCGCCTCGGTTCCGATGTGGAACGCGATGACCAGACCGGTCTCCTCCAGCGCCGCCCACAGCGGTTCCCAGATGTCGTAGTTCCAATCCAGCGCGCCGAGGCCGGGAGTCACCGAGAGATACGCCGCCTTGAACCCGAGGCCAGCCGCACGGTGCACCTCGGCGACCCCGTGCTCGGCGTCGAGCAGTGGGATGGTGGCGGTGCACACGTAGCGCTCCGAATACCGCTGGTACTCGATCGCCCAATCGTTGATCGCTGCGCAACCGGCGGACAGCAGCTTCGGGTCTTGGATCGACGACATCCAGATACCGATCGACGGAAAGACGAGTTCGGCCCAGATTCCCTCACCGTCGAGGTCGAACAGACGCTGGACCATGTCGTTCGCACCAGGTGCACGTTCGTAGACCGAGAGCCCCTGATCGTCCTTGAGCGCGGCCGCGCCACGAGGCATACGGCGACGGATTTCCTGCCCGTCGACGTACAGCGTCTCATGCGTGCCATCGTCATCCTTGACGCTGCGCGGCATACGGTCCGCGAGCTCGGCCGGGAGGCTAGTGGTGAACAGATCGTCCGGCTCGACGAGGTGTGAGTCGCCGGAGTTGGCCCAAATCTTCATCGTCAATCCTTACGAGTGGTGTCGAGCGTTACTTGGAGATCGGACGGAAGCGGGGGGTGGACATCTCGTCGTTGACGTGTTCGAAGATGATCTCGACACGGTCGCCGATCCGCACCGCATCGGGGTCGACGTCGATGATGTTGACCAACATGCGAGCCCCGGCACCCTGG
>CAIXHI010000446.1 GCA_903919215.1 uncultured Acidimicrobiaceae bacterium | reverse complement strand
TTGACGTGCGCCATGTTCGCCACGATGCAACCAGCGACGTTGCAGTTCGCCGTCGAGGCCAGCGGCGGCGCTTCACCCGCCGGATAGATGAGGACGTAGCCCGAACCGGCGTTGTCGACAATCGCAAGGTTCACCACCACTGCAATGGCCGTGGCCGGTACCCCCGGAATCGCGCGGATGTTGATCTCGATCGTCTGCGCGTCAATCTGGGTGTACTGCTTCTGCGACGCCCCGGGCCGGGTGTCGGCGACGCGGTAGATGTCGGCCAACGGCTGGTATTTCGATGCTCCAGCCGGCAGCGCAGCGGAGGCCACGCTGGCCGGCATGGCCGGCATCGTCAGCCCGACGCTGACTAGCCCGACAACGACGAGCTCAACGCTCAGGCGACGAATTCTGGCTCCGTCCCAGAAATGCATGAGGAGACCTTAACAGTTTCGCTGGACCAGCCTGAAGCGCGTGCGAACTCAGAACCGTGCAAACTCAGAACCGTGCAAACTCAGAAGTAGATGATTGTCTCAGCTTTGGCCTCGGCCGCATCGAGGTCGTCGGTGTAGGCGCCAGTGCTGAGGTACTTCCATCCGCCGTCGCAGACGATGAACACGATGACACCTTGTTCGATCTCGCTGGCGACCTTGGCCGCACCGGCGAGCGCCGCCCCTGAGGAGATACCGGCGAAGATTCCGCACTCAGCCACCAGGCGCCGGGTCCACTCGATGGACTCGCGTGGGCGCACCACCCGCTTGCGATCCAGCAACTGCTGACCGTGCCAGGCGTCGAACAGTGGCGGCACGTAGCCCTCGTCCAGGTTGCGCAGACCCTCCACCTTCTCGCCCAACGGTGGTTCGATGGCAATCACCTTGACGGTGGGCTTGTGCTCCTTCAAGAAGGTGCCGGTGCCCATCAACGTGCCACTGGTGCCGAGGCCGGCGACGAAGTGGGTGATCTCTGGGCAGTCGCGCAGGATCTCGGGGCCAGTGCCCGTGTAGTGCGCCCGAGGGTTGTTCTCGTTGCCGTACTGATACAGGAAACACCATTCGGGATGCTCGGCGGCGAGCGCCATCGCCCGCTTCACAGCGCCGTTGCTGCCCTCTTCACCGGGGGTGAAGATCACTTCGGCGCCGAACACCTCGAGCATCTGCCGGCGCTCGACCGACACGCTCGTCGGCATCAGAATCTTGATTGGGTGGCCCTTCGACTGGGCGATGGCCGCGAGCGCAATGCCGGTGTTGCCGGAGGAAGGTTCGATGATCGTCTGCCCGGGCATCAGCGTGCCGTCCAATTCCGCCTGCAGGATCATCTGCTTGGCGATGCGATCCTTCACCGAGCCGAACGGGTTCTGGCTCTCCAGTTTGGCGATGATGCGGACTCGCGGGTTCGGCGAGAGGCGACTGACGTCGACCATCGGCGTGTTGCCGATGAGTTCCAGCACGTTCGTGGCGATCATCCTGCTGCGTCCCCTATCCCGACCCGAGTGGTCAGGATTGTACCTGGGCGACGACGATCAGGACTTCTGAAATGGCGCCATCGACGATGCGGAAGCACCGGGCCTCGGGCGACTCGCGCTTCAGGCTGACGATCACGTACTGCCACGCCGGGTCGGGTGCCTGAGCCACATCAGTGGGGCTGGGGTATGGCTCGCTGTGCGTGTGGCTGTGGAACACACCCAGCACTTCGAGACCATCGTCCTCGGCGGAGCGATCGGCGCGCATCAGTTCCTTGCCGGGAATCGCGTACACCTTCGCCGACGCCGCCTCGTTGGTGCACGCCACGAAACGGTGCACCTGAGTGCCCGAACCGACGAGCAGCCCACATGCTTCCAAGGGGTACGCGTCGTA
>CAIXHI010000445.1 GCA_903919215.1 uncultured Acidimicrobiaceae bacterium | reverse complement strand
GTTCCGGAACCTCGTGGTCGATGAGGATGTCTGCGGCCGACCTTGCGCGCCGCGGTCGCTTGCTGATCTCGAGCGCGCCCATCGCTGAGCCCAGTGCGGCGATACCCAGCCCGACGACCGTGTACCTGCCACCGCCGACGTTCACCGACGGTGTCGGCACGGCCGCGATAGTGGTCGAGGTGGTCGGTGCCGGACTCGTGGTGGTGGTGGTGCTGACATCGACCGGCGTGGTCTCCTCGGTAACGGGCGGCGATTCGGCCGTGGTGCCGCCTCCTCCCGAGGAGGTGCGGCGCGTCGTGACCGGTGGTTCGCTCTGCGTCGTCACCGTCGTGGTGGGCACCGGCGGCATCGAGAGCACCTGCGCGATGGCGGCGTCCGATTGCGCCTTCAGCGCGCTCGGCAACGGCGCGTAGCCACGAGGTAACTGACCGGCCTGCACACCCACCACTTGGCCAGGCCCGACTGCGTAGGTGAGAAACGCGGCGTAGTTCGCCCGTGCGGTCGTGTCCAGCGAGAGCGGTTTGACGGCGGCGTAGCTGAGCATGGTGAGCGGGTACGCGCCGTCGGTCAGGGTTCCAGGTACGGCTTCCAGCACGTTGGGGTCGGCCCCTGGCTGCATTGCCGTCACCCCGGCCAGCAGACCCGCCGTGTCGGGGGCGATGAACTGACGCCCGACGCCATCGTCACCGGCCCGGCTGAGGTGCGCCGTCTGCACACCGAACTGGAAGGCACTGGCGGTGTCGGTGAGCGACAACATCATCTTGCGCCCGATGTACTGCGGCTGACCCTTCGTCCACACGCCCGACGACGACAGCGCCGAAGAACTCTCGCTGATCTTGGCTGCATCGAAGGCAACCCGCGTAATTCGCGCCGTATCGCGATAGTTGCGCGCATACGGCATCCAGTCGGTGCCACACAGCGGTGGCGGCACGATCGAGTTGTTCGGGCCGCGCGGCGCACCTTGGAAGCAGTACGGGTCGGCCTTCGGGAAACTCTGCGGCACCGGCGTGTCGAACGCTGTGTGCGTGGGGTTGAGGTTGGAGTCAGTGCTGTACACCGGGTTGACCTTCATCCCCCACTCATCGGGCGTGCCGTTCAGCCACGCCTTGGCCTCAGGGTCGGCGAACACCCACCGCCATAGTTGCTGGGCGGCGTCGGAGGTAGCCGAGGGCAGCTGCAGGCCGCCGAAGGTGCGGTCGTCGCTGGAGAGCAACAGCGTGAACTCCGGGTTGAACTGCAGGAAGTCGGGGTCGTTGATCATCGACAACGGGTTGTTCGCCGCCCATGGGTACGCGGTGGGCAACGTGCCGGTGATCGCCACCTGCTGGCGATACGACTGCGCCAGCAACTTGGCGACCAGACGGGGCGTCAGGTTCATCTGCGCGATGCGCATACCGGAGAGCGCCGCCTCATCGATGTTGCCCGACTTCGTGTTGCGCTCGACATTGAAGCCGATGGCCAGCCCAGACACACCGAGCGGTGCGTAGACGACTGGACTGTCGGGGTCAAGTTGCGTGTCCTCGAACGGTTTGGAGACCACCACCATGCCGGGGCCGCCGTCGACGGACTGGGTGAGTTGTTGGCGAGCCGCTGCATCACCGACCGAGACATACGAGTACGGGGGCAGGGTTCCGCTGCTGCACAGGATCGGCTGCCAACTGGCAACTGCCGGTTGGATCAGATCGGAGCCGGCGATGCGCCGCTCCTGTAGACCTGCGGCACAGGACGCATCCAGCGGCTGGAACTGGAGGGGGATCGCGATGCGGTGCTGCCATGCCGATGCGCGCATCGGGGAGGTGACGACCGGGGTGGACGCACCGAAGCCGGCGAAGGGTGTCCCTGCGTTCTCGGCGGCGGCGGTGCCGCGGGGCACGATGACCAGCCAGCACTTCGGGATCTTGGTTCCCCCACCGGCGACCGGCTGCACACTCTGCCCGCAGCCAAGACCCGACGATTGTTGCCCGGTGTGCACCTCGAACAACTCGGCACCCTTGCCATCGGCATAGGTGCGGCCACCGGCGATCTCATTGGTGGTGGTGGCGTTGAAGAACGAGTTCAGCCAGTAGTTGCCGCCC
>CAIXHI010000444.1 GCA_903919215.1 uncultured Acidimicrobiaceae bacterium | reverse complement strand
CGTGTCGCTCGTAGAGCATCCCTTCGTAGGTCGACAGGTGCCGTCCTTCGAAGCGGTCGCTGCCGGTGGCGATGCTGGAGGCCCACGTTGTCTCCACTTGATCGGAGGCCACACGGGCCAGCGTGCGGGTGAGCGACTCGTGGTAGCTGACGGGCTGTACCGCGAACTCGCGCAGCGCCCGATCGTCGCGAACGATGACCTCCGTGCGCAGGCTCTCCACCAGCGACCGCGCCAACCGGTACGGAATCGGTGTGAGGAGACCAACGAAGCGGCTGCTGAGCTGCGGCCACGGGACCTGCGCAGCGACGATGACCCGCCGCAGACCGCGTACACGCGCGTACGTCTGCATCATCTCCCGGTAGCTGAGGACGTCGCTGCCACCAATCTCGTAGACGCCGTTGGCGGTTGGATGGTCGAGTGCTTCGAGCAGATAATCGAGCACGGCGCGCAGACCGATCGGCTGGCACCGTGTGTCCACCCAGCGCGGGGTGATCATGAACGGCAGCCGCTCCGTGAGATGGCGGAGCATTTCGAAGCTGGCCGATCCCGACCCAACGATCACGGCCGCGCGGAACTCGACCACCGGCACCCCAGCAGCTGCCAGGGCCCGGCCCACCTCCTGGCGCGACACCAGGTGCTTGCTGTGCACCTTGTCGGGGTCGCCGAGGCCACCGAGATAGACGATCCGCGTGACGCCCGCGCGAGCAGCTTCCTCGCCGAAGATCGTGGCCATCTCCCGATCGAGTTCTCGGAACGCTCGCTCCGACGTCATCGAGTGCGCCAAGTAGTAGGCAACGTCCACACCGACCATCGCCCGGGCGACCGCATCCCGGTCGAGCAGATCGCCCTCGATGATCTCTGCCTGCCAGTTTCGGCCGGCCAGCCGCGGTGCATCGCGGGTGATGCACCGCACCTCGTGCCCGCGCTCGAGCAAGCGTGGCACCAGCCGGCCCCCGATATAGCCCGTGGACCCCGTGGCGAGCACCCGCAGCCGCATGGCCTGCCCCCCTCGACCGGATGGCCGCAAGGTGCGGCACACGGCGATTCTTCACCGATCCATCGCACAGCACAAGGGCCGCCCGCGCCTCCGGTTCTGGTCACACACCGACCACGGGCTTCCGTGGCCGATGTGCGACCAGAGGGCCAGGTCCGTGGACCTACCTACCCCTCACGGGCGGGCACTTCGGCATCCTCAGCTCGCGGGCCGACCAGTTGGACACCCCGAAGACGGTCTGCAGGGTCGTCTGCGAGACTTCGACATGAGCGATTTCGGACCCTCCTCCACCACTGACGACGTCCTCGCCGGTCTCGACCTTTCTGGTCGTCGGGCTGTCATCACTGGGGCCTCCACCGGCCTTGGCGAGGAGACCGCCCGAGCACTGGCAGCCCACGGGGCGTCGATCACACTGGCCGTGCGCGATGTCGCCCGCGGCAACGCCGCTGCCGACCGCATCCGGGCCAGCGTGCCGCACGCCGACCTCGAGGTGGGTGTGCTGGAGCTGGCATCGCTGGCATCGGTGCGTGCGTTCGCTGCCGACTTTCTTTCTCGCCACTCGACGATCGACATGCTGATCAACAACGCCGGCATCATGGCCTGCCCGCAGAGCACCACGGTCGACGGGTTCGAGCTGCAGTTCGGCACGAACCACCTTGGGCACTTCCTGCTCTCGGTGCTGCTGGCGCCGGCGCTGGTGGCCGGTGCCCCGTCACGGCTGGTGTCGCTCAGCTCGTACGGACATGTGTCGTCCGACGTGGACCTGGACGACTGGAACTTCGAGCGCACGGCGTACGACCCGTTCCGTGCGTACGGCCGGGCGAAGACTGCGAACGCACTGCTGGCGGTCGGTTTCCAGCGGCGTTACGGCGACCGTGGGGTGCAGGCGTTCTCGGTGCATCCGGGTGGCATCCGGACCGAACTGGGTCGGCACATGACGCCGGAAATGAGCGCGCTCATCGCCGAGCGCGCGGCGAAGCGAGCAGGCTTCGGATGGAAGACCATCCCGCAGGGCGCAGCGACCTCGGTGTGGGCTGCCACTGCGGCGGAGCTCGACGGCCACGGCGGGGCGTACCTCGAGGACTGCCACGTCTCGGCAGTGACCGAGGAGAAGTATCCGACCGAGGGTGTACGTGCGTACGCGCTCGACGGTGCCCGTGCCGACGCGTTGTGGGAGTTGAGCGAGCGCCTGGTCGGCCTCGCCTGAGCGCAGGATCAGTCGGAGCTACCCGAGGTCACGCAATTGACGGTGCCGCCGTCGACCACGAGGTGTTCGCCCGTGACCCACGACGAGGCGCGTGACGTCAGGTAGATCAACGCCCCGACCGCGTCGTCCTGCCGGCCGGCGCGTTGCATCGGAGCCGAGGCCGCGATCTCGTCGGCCCTGTGCTCGAAGGCCGCCTTCATCATGCGCGACGGGAAGGCTCCGGGCACGATGCAGTTGACCGTGATCTTCGGCGCCAAGCGTCGGGCGAGGTGCTTGGTGAGGTGCAGCAGCGCGGCCTTGGAGGCGGTGTAGCTGTAGGTCTCGTCCTCGGGCACGGCGAACGCCGTGACCGACGAGAAATTCACAATGCGGCTGGGGTCGTCCGGCGTGGACGCGGCATCGAGCAGGGGGCGGAAGAACTTGGAGCAGTGGAACGAGCCGCCCACGTTCAGGTCGAAGACCCGGTTCCACGACTTCGTGTCGTGCTCGGCCAGCGGCGCACCCCACGTGTTGGCCGCGTTGTTGACCAGCGCGTGGATGCCGTCGGGGAATCGTTCGGCGACCGCATCGCGCAGTGCGCGGCAGCCGTCCTCGCTGGACACGTCGGACGGGATCGCCAGGCAGCTGCCGATCTGCGACAACTCGGCCACAACATCGGCACATGCCTGGGGCTTGCGGCTGGTGACCACCACGGTGGCGCCGGCCTCGACCAGGCCACGTGCCATCATCAGCCCGATCCCCGAGGTGCTCCCCGTGATCACGTACACCTTGCCTTCGACGTCGAACAGCGACGAAACAGCCATTGCAGCCTCCTGGTTGGTCCGAACGTGGAGGCTAGTTGTCGGCAGCGTCCGAGCGTAGTGTTACCGTCGCTAATCTTCTAGACGATTGAGCGAATTAGGGAGCGTCATGAGCGAGTCCACCTACTCCTACCCGGAGTCCATCACGGTCCTGCGTGAACTCGACGACGCCGGGGTGCTGCTGCTGACGTTCAACCGTCCCGACCGCAACAACGGCTGGACGATCGAGTTGGAGGAGGAGTACTTCGCCACGCTGCTCGCGGCCGGCGACGACCCGGCCGTGCGCGTCATTGTTGTCACCGGTGCGGGAAGGTCGTTCTGCCCGGGGCTCGACATGCAGGCACTGGAGGACTCGGCCAAGCGGGGTAAGCCGATGGCTTCCATTCGCCGCTACCCACTCACGTTGCCCTGGTCGATCCCCAAGACGATCATCGCCGCGGTCAACGGCGCGGCGGCCGGTATCGGCTTCATCCAGGTGGCCTGCACCGACCTGCGGTTCGCGTCCACCACGGCCAAGTTCACCACGTCGTTCTCCCGTCGCGGCTTGCCCGCCGAAAACGCACTGTCATGGGTGTTGCCGCGACTGATCGGCGTCACCAATGCGATGGACCTGCTGTTGTCGGCCCGAGTGGTGACCGCCGAGGAGGCGTTGCAGTTGGGCCTGCTGAACAAGGTGTTCGAGCCGGAGGAACTGCTGCCGGCGACCTTGGCGTATGCGCGTGAGTTGGCGCTGAACTGTTCACCGTTCTCCCTGGCCTCGATCAAGGCGCAGGTGCACGCCGACCTGGAACGTGGCATGGAGGAAGCGCGCATGACCGCGATCGTGCAGGTCTCCGAGCACACGAGCCACGCCGATTTCCAGGAGGGTGTCGCCAGTTTCACCGAGCGCCGCGCCCCGAAGTTCGCCGGCTACTCCAAGCATCTCGACATCAACCGCGGCTGGTACCGCTGAGACGCACGCCGTCGCCTTGCCACCGCCCACCATCGTCGACATAGGAGCTCTCCAAGGCCATGTTCATCAGACCCGCCAAACTCTCCCGCTACGCGCAGCGCGTGTACGACATCGCCGAACACGACGAGCAGTTGCAGCAACTGCTGCCGGACGCGGATGTGCTCGAGGCGATCATGGATCCTGCCCTCTCGGTCGAGCAGATCATCGCCGGAGCCCTCGCTGGCTATGCCGAGCGACCGGCCTTCGGTGAGCGCGACTACGAGGTGGTGCGCGACCCCGTCACCGAACGCGACGAGCGGCGGTACGTGCCCACCTTCGCCACCGTCACCTACGGCGAACTCGACCGGCGGGTGCGCTCCCTGGTGAGCGCCTGGAATCGGCACCCGGTGCATCGCGTGGCCGCGCACGACTTCGTGTGCATCCTCGGCTTCGGCGGGATCGACTTCGTCACCGTCGACCTCGCGTGCTCCTTCGCCCACGCAGTGAACGTCCCGTTGCAGACCACCCTCGGTGGGTCCGACCTCGACGGCATCTTTGCCAACACCGCACCGACTGCCGTCGCGGCCACCGTCGCCGACCTCGTCGTCGCCGCGCGCATGGCGAAGGCGCACCCCTCGATCCGCAGCATCATCGTGTTCGACTACGACGAGCGCATCACCGACGATCGGGACGAACTCGCCGCGGCCAAGGCCGTACTTGCCGGCGTGGACGATGCCGCGCAGTTTGTCCTACTCAACGATCTGGTGGCCTTCGGTGCTGATGCGCCATGGCAACCAACGACACCGCACGTGCGCGACGACGAGCGGATGTTGATGCTGCTGCACTCGTCGGGCAGTACCGGCACGCCGAAGGGCGCGATCATCCTCGAGCGCACGGCTCGCGCCCAGATCACGTCCCTGCCGCAGACCGCGGTCCCGTTGGTTCGCGTCTGCTTCGCGCCACTGAACCACTTCATGGGTCGTTCGCAGGTCTTCACCGGCCTCGCCCGCGGCGGCACGGTGTTCTTCACTGCGAAGAACGACATGTCCACGTTGTTCGAGGACTTCCGCCTCGTGCGTCCTACCGAAGCGTCGATGTTCCCCCGGATCATCGAGATGATCCACCGGCACTACCTGGGGGAGGTGGCGCGCCGATCGAGCGACGACACCGACCTCGAGGCCGTCCGCGACGAGGTGAAGCGAGAGATGGGTGCGTCGTTCCTCGGTGACCGCATCTCGCTCATCACCTCTGGCGCCGCACCCACCGCGCCGGAAGTGCAGCGCTTCCTGCTCGACTGTTTCCCGATCAGCCTGGCCGATGGCTACGGCACCACCGAGGCCGGCGGGTACATCACGATGCGCGATCACATCGTGCGACCTCCGGTGATCGACTACAAGCTGCGCGACGTACCCGAGCTCGGGTACTTCACCACCGACAAGCCGTACCCGCGTGGCGAGCTGTGTGTCACCACCCACATCGGTGTGCCCGGCTACTTCAAGCGCCCTGAGGCCACGGCTGCCCTCATCGACGAGGACGGCTACCTGTGCACCGGCGACATCATGGAGGAACGTGGCCCAGACCACGTCGTCTACATCGATCGCCGCAACGACGTGTTGAAGCTGGCGCAGGGCGAGTTTGTGGCGGCCGGCGCGCTGGGCAACATGTACGAGACGGCCAGCGAGTTGATCTACCAGGTGTACATGTACGGGAACTCGGCGAGGTCGTACCTGCTCGCGGTCATCGTTCCCGACCTGACCGTCGCCACGAAGCTGCTGGGGGAGGAGCCTTCACCCGCAGCGCTGAGTGCGCTGATCCGCTCCGAGCTGAAGCAGGTGGCCGAAGCGAAGTCGTTGCGCACCTTCGAGGTGCCGCGTGAGTTCATCGTCGAGCTCGAGCCGTTCAGCCACGAGAACGGGCTGCTGTCGAGTGTGCACAAGCGAATGCGGCCCAACTTCGAGCGCAAGTACGGCGACCGGCTGGAGCAGCTGTACACCGACCTGGAGCAGCAGCAGTACGACGAGCTGATCGCGCTACGCCGTCCTGATTCCACACTGACAGTGGGGCAGAAGATCGCCAGCGCACTGCGCGCGGTGCTCGGTCTCGCCGACACCGACTTCGACGATTCGTCCACGTTCGCCGAGCTGGGTGGCGACTCGCTCGGTGCGGTCGAGCTGACCGCGTTGTTCGAAGAGATCTTCGGCGTCGACCTGCCGCTCAACGACATCGTCAGCCCCGCCGGCAACCCGCGCCGTTGGGCTGCCACCATCGAGCGGGCGCTCGATCGCGATCGCCACGCCCAGCCGTCGTTCGCTCAGATCCATGGCAAGAGTGCACAACGGTTGTATGCCTCCGACCTCGACATCGAACGCTTCCTCGGCGACGCAGACCTCTCCACCGTGCCGACCGACGAACCGCCTGCGGAGTCGCGGGTCGTCCTCATCACGGGTGCGACCGGTTTCCTTGGCCGCTTCTTGTGCCTCGAGTGGATGGAACAGGTCGGCCCCACCGGCAAGGTGATCTGCCTCGTGCGCGCCGCCGACCACGACACCGCGCAGCGCAGGCTCGCAGACGGTTTCGACCAGGGCGATGCCGAGCTCAGCTCGCGCTTCGCCGCGCTCGCCGCAGAACGGTTGGAGGTGGTCGTGGGCGACGTCACCGAACGACTGCTGGGCCTCGACGAAGCGACGTACTCGCGGCTGGCGGCGGAAGTCGACCGCATTGTGCATCCGGCCGCGTTGGTGAACCACGTCCTCGACTACGAGCACCTGTTCGGACCGAATGTGGTGGGCACCGCGGAGGTGGCGCGGCTCGCACTCACGACACGTCAGAAGCGCATCGACTTCGTCTCGTCGCTCGCCGCCGCCCGCTTGGTCGAGCGTGAGGGAGGTGTCACCGAGGATTCTCCGTTGCAGCAGGCGATCACGCTGTCGAACGACTACACCGCGGGCTACGGCGCCAGCAAGTGGGCGGCAGAGCATGTGCTGCACAGCGCGCACCGACGGTTCGGCGTGCCGGTGAACGTGTTCCGCGGCGACATGATGCTGCCCGATCGTCGCTTCCGTGGGCAGATCAACCCGCCCGACATCTTCATCCGCCTCCTGCAGAGCCTCGTCATCACCGGCCTCGCTCCGGCGTCGTTCTACACGCCCGGCGCCGGCTCCGGCGGCGCGCACTATGACGGGTTACCCGTCGACTTCATCGCCGCCGCGATCGTGGGCGTCGGACGATCGAGTCATCGTGAGATCCGCACCTTTCACGTCGTCAACGACCACCACGACGACGGCATCTCGTTGGACACCTTCGTCGACTGGATCGAGGCTGCGGGTTACCCGATGCAGCGCGTTGCCATGCACGACGAGTGGGTGCGACGTATCGAGGCACGGCTGCAGGCGCTGCCGACCGAGACTCGACAGCAGTCGGTGCTCGGAGTGCTCGAGGCGTATCGTCGCCCGTTCAAGGCGACCGCGGCGCTCGCGGTGAGCGATCACTTCGCGGCGGCGGTGGCGTCGCTGCCGATCGGTCCGCGAGTGCCGCACTTGACCCGCGACTACACCGAGAAGTGCTTGGAAGATCTCCGCGCTCGTGGCCTCATCGATTCCCCGTCGACTCGGTAGGAGGCACCACCACCATCTCGCCCTGCAGCAATACCGAGGTGTCGGCAGTTGGCGGCAGCATGGCCCAGATTCCCGCACCCGCCTCCTCGGGGGTCAACACGCCCTGGCGGCTGGCTAACTGCGCGGCGATCTGTGGCCCGAGCGGGTAAATGTCCGCCGGCATCGTCGCCTCGTAGCGAGTCGCCGGTGAATCGACGAAACCGGGGCGGACGGCAACGACCCACGTGTCGCGGCCGCGCCGCTTCAGCTCGCGGCGAACGACGCGGACCCACATCTCCACGCCGGCCTTCGCTGCGCAGTACGACGAATGACCTTCGAACGGTGAGCGCGCGCCCGCGGAGGACATCAGCACGAGCCCGGATTCGTAGCCGGGCCCGACTGCGCGCAGGAACATGTCGCCGAGCAGTTGCGGTGCCATGGCGTTGGCGATGATCTCGTCCTTGTACGTCTGCTGGTCCATTTCGCTGACGAAGCCGGCATGCCCGCGGTAGAACGCGTTGTGGATGAAGATCGCTCGTGTGCCGGTGAAGTCCGCCAGGACGCTCGTGAAGTGTTCACCGATGGCGTCCCAGGTGTCGGGCTTGGTGAGATCGAACTGCACGGTTTCGTACTCGGGGTGTTGACGACGCGAGAGGTTGATGATGCGCGCGTTCGGGTACGGAACGGTGTGCGCCAGTCCGATCCCGAGACCCTCGGTGGCTCCGCTGATCCAGACGATCGTGTCGGGCGCGGTCATGAGCGCATCGCCGCCATGACCTCGGGCCACACTGCCCGGTCGTGGGGGTAGGGGGCGTAGAGGGTGAGGCGGGTGGCGATGGAACCCCACCGCTCGACGAGGCCCTTGCCGACTGCGGCCGGTTCGCCGACGACGGCGAACGCGTGCAGCACCTCGTCGTCGATCAGGTTGCCGATGTCGGCCCACTTACCCTCGCGGGTCATCCGTGACAGTTCGGGCTGCAGGTCGCCCCAGCCGTGCATGTCGAGCACCGGCTTGTACGCGGGCGTGGACGCGTAGAACGCGATCTGGCTCTTCGTGCCGGCGATCGCCGCGGCCAGTTCCTTGTCGTCGCGTCCTGTGCAGGTAAAGGCGGGGCCGCCGATGTCGAACCCCTCGAAACCTTCCTTGCCGGCCTTTGCCCGACCACGGGCGAGTGCCGGGAGGGTGACCTGGCGCAGGTACTGATCGGTGGTGAACGGGTGGTACAGGAACCCGTCGCACACCTCGCCTGCCACTTCGGTCATCAACGCACCAACACCGGCGAGGTAGATCGGTGGCGGGCCGAACTCGTGGGCCGGCGGCGCGAAGAACGGTGTCATCAACGTGTGCGTGTAGAACTCACCGCGGAAGTCGAGCGGTGTTCCGTCCTGCCAGTTGGCCCAGATAGCGCGAGTGGCGACGATCAGCTCGCGCATACGTGCCGCGGGGTGCGACCACGGCATGGAGAAACGCTTGGTGATGTGCGGCTTGACCTGCGACCCGAGACCGAGAATGAAGCGACCCTTCGAATAGCGGGCCATGTCGTAGCCCGCGTTGGCGAGCGTCATCGGTGTGCGGGCGAAGGCGATCGCGATACCCGTGCCGAGTTGCACTCGTTCGGTGGCCTCGGCGGCCTGCAGCATCTGCAGGAATGGTTCGTGCTTGGTCTCGCCCAACCACATGCCATCGAAGCCGGCTTGCTCGATCGCGGCGGCGGCCTTGGTGTCGGTGATGGGGGTGACCAGATTGGAGTCGATCAGCATGTTCATATCGTAGAACGATTCAACTCATTCGGCGGAAGTCGTCGGTGTGCTG
>CAIXHI010000443.1 GCA_903919215.1 uncultured Acidimicrobiaceae bacterium | reverse complement strand
TCCTCACCACTCTCGTTCGTGCCACTGCGGTGGCGTCCATCGGACTCGTCGCGCTGGCATGGCCGACCGCCCACGCTACGGTCGGTGTCAACGCCGGTGCGTTGCACTGCACGGTGACGAGTCGGCAACCCACACTCACCCTGACCAAACGCCTGTCCGGTTCCGTCACCGTAACGTGCAACGCGGCAACGTCCGTTGGGGTCGAGATGACGGTCATCGAGCTGGATGGTTCCGCCGAGGACCGCACCGTTGAGGTTCCGTTGCAAGTGCGCTGGATTACCGTGACGGCCAACACGGCCGTTGTCATCACCAGCACCCGCGTCAACTGCGTCAGCACCGAAGTCGGCGGCGAGGAGTTTGCGACTCGCTCGCGGCTGAACGTGTCGGGAAAGATATCGGGCTGGGACCGGAGTGTCCCAATGACCGACGCGTATGCCTGCTAGGCAGGTGCTTCACCCAAGCCTGCGCAGCGTGTCACGGCGCGCGTACCCCCTGGCGTTGGTTGGCGCGATGGTCGCTACCAGTGTCTGGCACCCGACCATCCGCTTGGATCTCGCCGCCGCTGTCCTAGCGTTCGCCACCGGAACCGTGACCGGCGCTGTCGGTCTGGTCGCCGCGGCGCTCACCCTCGTGTTCACCGGACACACACACGTGGCCGACCTCGCCATGCTGCCGGGAGTGCTCGTTGCGACCATCAGCGGGCGGTGGGTGCTCAAGCGCCCCACCGCTGAATTGGTGAAGCCAGCGTGGTACCTGATACGAATCGGTGCGCTCGCGGGCATGGCATTCGCCGCCAGCGCAGTGGAGTCGCAGGTGTCGAAGGGGCGCTCCGTCCCGGGCAGTCTCGGACAGTGGACGTTCGCTGGGCTGGCCACCCTCAGCGGCCTGCTGATCGGCGCTGTCGTCGTGTGGTACCCGCAGCGAAGCGTCGCAACGACGACCGGTTTCGCCGCTGCCCTCATCGGTGCCGCCACGGTGACAGCACTGCTGCTCACTGTGCTCTTCTGGATCCGACAAGACGAACGACTCCTGCATGTCACCGCTGACGCGACCGCGGTCGGAGTGCTGTCGTCGCTCACCAACGACATGAACGTCATCTCCGCCAAGGCGGCCACTTCCACCGAGGTCGCGTTCAACGCCGACACGTTCTCGGAACTGATCCAAAGTGTCGTCTACGGGCACGAGACGATCCAAGCGGCACAACTCATCCGTCTCAGCGGCGATGGTTCGGCGACAGTCCTGTCGGAGTTGTCAGCATTGGGCGACGAGTATGATCGGTCGTTCGCCAACTGGACCCAGGGTGAGACCGGTGCGCTCGCGGAGGTGCAACAGTCCGGTGTGCTGACCTATGTCGGCTTCAGTTGGCTACCGATGCCCAACGGTGGCGAACAGCCGTACCTTGTCTACGTGACGCCGTCGGCCGTCGACGGCGCGTTCAGCGGCAGCCCGAACCTGCTGGTATTCGCAGTCTCGTTACCCACGCTGATCGCGAATGCATCAGCGCCGACGCTGGCCGCCGCCGGTCAGGCACCCATCAGTGTCTATGCACGCACGATCGAGGGCATCTCGGAGTTGTGGAGCACCGCACCCGACTGGGATGCGCAAGCTGCGGTACTCGCGTCAACCTCGGGCGTGACCAAGGAACGCACCGATACGCTCGCGACCCAAGCGCTCTCCAGTTTCGCACTCAACTCCACCGAGTTCGATCTCTTCGTGCAACGGGGCGAAGATTTCGGCTCGCCACTCGGATTCCGCCGCGTCGTCTTAGCAGCCCAACTCCTCACCGGCCTGCTGGCCTTGGCACTGGTGACCGCCACGGGCGGACGCTCAGCCAGACGCGAGACCGAACGCCGCACGCGCGAGGCCTTGTTGGCTGCGGCGCTGGCAGGTTCGCCCGGCTGGACTGCCATCATCGATGACAAGGACCGCGTGTTGATGGTCAACCGGGAGGCGCACGGCGGCGCTGCGGGTACCCCACTCGCCGACGTCATCCTGTGGTCTAGCGACGCTGATGCCCGCAAGAAGATCAACGCCATGATGTTGGCCGCGCGGCGTGGTGAACCCGGCAGCCTTCAGCACGTCTGGAGCGACCCGAACGATGCCAGCCATGCAATCCGCATCTTCGAAATCGACATCCGCCCACTCCCCGATCCACACCTCGTGTACCTGCAGTGCGTCGACGTCACGGAGCACCGCGATCGGGCCATGCGAACTGCGCAATCCGAGCGAATGGAAGCAATTGGCGTGCTTGCTGGTGGCCTCGCACACGACTTCAACAACCTGTTGTTCATCACACTCGGCTATCTACAGATGCTGCAGCGTCAGCAACTGATCACCAATGACAAACAGGCCAATATGTACGTCACCCGGGCGATCGAGGCAGTCGACCGCGGTGCTGTCGTGGCCAAGTCGCTCCTCTCCTTCGCCCGTAGCCAACCGCTGACGGCTGTGCCGCTCAACCTGCGCGAGTTCCTCGAGAACTTGACGCCACTCGTCGAGCAAGGACTCGGGTCGGCGCACTCGCTGACCACCACCACCGAAGCCGGTGACGCGCTCGACGTCGTGGTGGATCCGGGACGGCTTTCCAGCAGTCTGTTGAACATCGTGTTCAACGCCAGAGATGCGATGGACGGCCCAGGACGGCTCGAAATCCGCGTTGCTCACGCCACCGCGTCACGTTCGGTCGACACCGAGCCGGAAGACATGGTTGCCATTTCCGTCACCGATACTGGGCGAGGTGTGCCGCCCGAGGTGCTGACGCGTGCCTTCGAGCCGTTCTTCACCACCAAGAAAGTGGGAAGCGGCACCGGCCTCGGCCTGTCGACCGTCTACTCGTTCGCACAACAGAGCGGCGGCTGGGCATCGATGGACAGCACCGAAGGTGTCGGTACCACCGTCACCATTTTCCTTCCGTCCGTGCGCGGAACCACCCCGGCAACAACAACGACGCAGCCCACACTCCAGGTCGCGACCCGAGCCCTGGTGGTGGACGATGAACCAGCACTCGCCGATCTCGTGGCCGGATGGTTGGAGTCCTTCG
>CAIXHI010000442.1 GCA_903919215.1 uncultured Acidimicrobiaceae bacterium | reverse complement strand
CGAAATCCTCGGGCAACGAATCGAAGCAGAACGTTTCGGGAATGCCCTTCATCCCCCACGGCTTGGCCACCGGCTCGAACCAGCCGACGAGCAACTTGCCGGCGTCCTCCTTGAAGTACCCGCACCCGTCCGGATCGCGCAGTACCGGCATCGACGGCGAGATGCCCTCGACACCTTCAGTGACGATGTAGAAGTGCTCCGCCGCGTGCAACGGCACCACGGCACCCGCCTGATCGCCGATCTCGCGACCCCACATACCTGCCGCGTTGACCACGACATCGGCGCGGATGTCGCCGAACTCCGTACTGACACCGACGGCGCGACCGTGCTCGACGATGATCGAGTCGACCTTGACGTTCTCGCGGATCTTGACACCCTTGGCCCGCGCACCCTTGGCCAACGCCTGGGTGGTGTCGATCGGGTTGGTGATGCCGTCGCCCGGCAAATGCACACCGCCGACGAGGTCGTCGACATTGGCCAACGGCACGAGCGCCTTGATGTCGGCCGGAGTGATGATGTCGACCTCCAAGCCGAACACTCGAGCCATCGACGCGCCACGCTTCAACTCCTCGAAGCGTTCGTGGTTCGGCGCCACGCTGACCGAACCGCGCCGCTGGAACCCGGTGGCCTGGCCGGTCTCGTCCTCCAACGTCGCGAACAGGTTGGTGGTGTACTGCGCCAGCCGCGTGAGGTTCTGCGTGGCCCGCAACTGACCCACCAGACCCGCCGCATGCCACGTGGTACCGCACGTCAGTTGCTTGCGCTCCAGCAGGACGACATCCGTCTCACCGCGCAGGGCAAGGTGGTAGGCGATACTGCATCCGACGATGCCGCCTCCGACGATGACGACTCGGGCGTGTGCTGGCAGGTCAGCCACGTTGTCCTCCTGTTGTGAAATTTGTGCTTACTATTACACAACTCGATAAGGGGTCACGTATGAGCGAGCAGGCAAAGGTCGTCATCATCGGCGGAGGCATCGTGGGTTGCAGCGCGCTGTACCACCTTGCGCAGCGTGGCTGCACAGATGTCCTGCTGCTCGAGCGCGACGAACTCACCTCCGGCAGCACATGGCACGCTGCCGGCAACGTGCCCACGTACTCCAGCAGTTGGAGCGTGATGAAGGTGCAGAAGTACTCGGCCGAACTGTTCACCGAACTGGCCAAGGACCCCGAGTTCCCGATCAGCTACCACGTCACCGGTTCGGTGCGTCTGGCCCACAGCGACGAACGGATCGCCGAGTTCCGCCACGTCACCAGCATGGCCAACGCCAACGGTATGGGCTACGACATGCTCACCCCAGCGCAACTCGTCGAGCGCTATCCCCTGATCGAGACACACGACCTGGTCGGCGCGTTGTGGGACCCACTCGATGGCGACATCGATCCGTCGCAGGTCACCCAAGCCCTTGCCCGCCGCGCACGTGCGTGGGGCGCCCGAGTTCGCCGCTTCGAGAACGTCGTCAAGCTCGAGCAGCACGCCAACCACCACTGGACCGTCACCTCGCGCACTCGCGAGGGTGACGAGCACGTCATCGACTGCGAGATCGTCGTCAACGCCGGCGGCTACCGCGCCGGTGAAGTGATGGAGCTGTTGGGCCGCCACCACCCCATCGCCCAGATGTCGCACCAGTACTACGTGACTGCCGAGATCCCCGAACTCGCCGCCCGCGAGTTCCCCCTGCCGCTGCTGCGCGACCCCGACACCAGCTACTACCTGCGTCAGGAACGCAACAGCTTCATCCTCGGGCCATACGAGTGGAAAGCCACCGCGATGTGGCGCGACGGCATCCCCGACGAGTTCGCCAACATGCTGTGGGACGACGACCTCGAGCGCATCGCCCCGCAGATCGAGGACGCCAGCCTGCGCGTCCCGGTGCTCGGCGAGGCCGGTATCGCCCGCGTGGTGAATGGTCCGATCCCCTACGCTCCCGACGGCAACCCGTACCTCGGCCCCGAACGCGGGTTGCGCAACTTCTTCCACGCGAACACATTCAGCTTCGGCATCGCCCAAGGCGGCGGCGCCGGCAAGGCCGTGGCCGAATGGATTCTGGACGGCCGCCCCGAGTTCGACCTGTGGTCGATCGACCGTCGCCGCTACAAGGACTACGCGACCACGCAGTACACGATCGACAAGGCGATCGAGGTGTACCAGCACGAGTACGCGATGGGCTTCCCCTTCCAGGAATGGCCCGTCGGTCGCCCCGCCTACACCTCCCCGCTCTATGAACAACTGAAGGCCAAGGGCGCTTACTTCGGCGCCCGCGGCGGCTGGGAGCGCCCCACCTGGTTCGACCCCGACGGGGTGATCAGCGATCACTCGCTGTCGTTCTTCCGCACGAATGCATGGCGCCCGTTGGTGGCCGAAGAGTGCGCCGCCGCCCGCAACGGCGTCGCGGTGCTCGACCTGCCCGGGTTCACCAAGATCGAGATCAAGGGTCCGGGCGCGCAGGCGTACCTCGATCACCTGCTGTGCACGAAGCTGCCCAAGGTCGGAAGGATGACCCTGGCCTATGCGCTCCTCCCCGACGGCAAAGTGCTGTCCGAGTTCACTGTTGCTCGCCTCGCCGAGGATCACTTCTACGCGGTCGGTGCCGCGAGCGCAGAGTGGCACGACCTCGACGTGCTGGAACATGCCCTGCCCACCGACGGGTCGGTCACGCTCACCAACGTCAGCGCCGACTTCGGCTCGCTGATCGTCGTCGGCCCACGGGCGCGCGACGTGCTCAGCCAGGTCACCAGCACCCCGCTCGACAACGCCTCGTTCCCGTGGCTGTCGGTGCGCGATATCGACACCGCGGTCGGCCCGGTGCGAACCCTGCGCGTCAACTACGTGGGCGAGCTCGGCTGGGAACTGCACGCGGCCAACGACCAGATCGTGGCGCTGTACGACGCCATCTGGGCGGCCGGTGAGCGGTACGGCATTCGCGACTTCGGCATCTACGCGGTCGACAGCCTGCGCCTCGACAAGTGCTACCGCGGCTGGAAGGGCGATCTGGAGATCGGCTTCTCACCGTTCGATGCCTCGCTCGACCGCTTCGTCGATCTCACCAAACCCGACTTCGTCGGCAAGGACGCCCTCGTCGCCGAGAAGGCCAACGGCAGCCCGTGGCGGTTCGTTCCGCTGACACTCGATGAGGATGGCGACGCCGATGCACCGTTCTGCGCGTCGATCTTCGCCGGCCGAGGTGAGGGTGACGAGCGCGTCGGCATCGTCACCTCGGGAGGCTGGAGCTTCACACTCAACAAGAGTGTGGCGCTCGGCTACGTGCGGCCGCAGTACGAAGCCGCAGGTACGAAGCTGCAGATCAAGATCTACGGCACACTGTGCAACGCCACCGTCGGTGCCGAGCCGCTGTACGACCCGAAGAACGAGCGCCTGCGCGCCTAAGCATGGGGCGCCGGCAGCACCGCCACCTATTCAGTACAGTCCCGCTGCCACTCGATCGAATCGCCGGTCGGCAGGTCGGCCGCAGCGACCGACCGCGAGCCATCCTTCCCGTCGAGTGTGAGCGTGAAGTCGGCACCTGCACCACCGGGCACCACCAACAGCGCCCATCCGTCAGCAGGCTCCGTTGAGTCCATCGCTCCGTCGCTCCACGCCACGGACGCCTTGGTGATTGCCGGGTCGACCTGCAGCACTAACACGCGCGTCGGCTGACCTTCCGCATATCCAAGTGTGAACACCGTAACGGACAGACCGTCCTGCAGTTCGCTGTACCTGGATCCGATCAGCACACCGACGACGGCGTCGGAGGCCACCGAGAGGCGGTACTGACTGGTCGGGTAGCACCACCCCGGTGCCAGCCAACCGGTCGCCGACGGGCCGGGTACCGACATGTTCTGCCACGTGAACTCGCGAACGCGCACGTGGTAGCCGGACTCAGTGTCGCGCCGGGCCAACAGCGCAAGCTCCGGCCCCTGATAGTCGTCGGTGGAGAAGTACTGGTTGGTCGGGATGCTGGTCGATGGAACGGCTGAGCCCTTCGAATCGTCCGAGCATGCTGCGAGCAACAGTGCCGCCACCAGGGCCGCGACCCATCCCTTGTTCATACCTCAACCCCCTTCACCGCGTCAGCGGCGCGTTGTGCGTGATAGCTGCTGCGTGTCAGTGGGCTGGCCTCCACATGGCCGATCCCCAACGACTCACCGATCTGCTTCCAGCGCACGAACTCGGACGGGTCGGCGTAGCGCGCCGCAGGAAGGTGGTTCGTCGTCGGCCGCAGATACTGACCGATGGTGACGATGTCGACGCCGATGGAAGCGAGATCGACGAGTAGTCCGCCAACCTCCTCGTCGGTCTCGCCGAGGCCGAGCATGAACCCGGTCTTGGTGGTGAGGCCTGCAGCCTTTGCCCTGGACAGCACGCCGAGGCTGCGTGCGTATCCGGCGCTGGGGCGCACCGCCCGCTGCAGGCGTGCCACCGTCTCGACGTTGTGGTTGAACACATCGGGCTTGGCAGCAAAGAGCAGTGCCAGCGATGTGTCGTCGCCCTTGGCATCGCTGACCAACGTCTCGATGTTCGTGCCGGGGCGCTCCGCTCGGATCGCCTCCACACAGGCAGCGACATGTGCAAACCCACCATCGACAAGGTCGTCGCGGGCCACCATCGTCAGCACTGCGTGCGCAAGTTCCATCTCGCGGATCGCAGACGCCACCCGCGCCGGTTCATCGGCCGCCGGTAGTCCGGGCTTGCGTGTGTCGACCAGACAGAACCCGCACGCACGTGTGCACCGCTCGCCCAGCACCATGAACGTTGCCGTGCCATCGGCCCAGCATTCGCTGAGATTGGGGCAGCCGGCCTCTTCGCACACCGTCACCAGCGAGTGCTCGCGCACGGTCTTCTTCAAAGCGAGTACTTCGATCCCCAGCTTCACCTTCGGCCGCAACCACTCGGGCTTGCGGGCGGAGATGGAGAGTCCGTCGGTCACACCGGCTTGTTCCAGACGCGCCTCGGCACGGCTGCCAGGGCCTTCGCCACGCGAGAACGGCGACAGGTCGTCGGGCCGCACCTTCCAGGCCACATCTTGTCGCTCGATCTCACCGGCACCCCACAACTCGGCAGCGCGCCGCGCGACGATGTCCGCAACCTGCGCGAGATCGACCGTCACACCCTCCTCGGCCAACGAGGTGACCGGCTTGTCGGGGATGCCGCACGGCACGATGTACTCGCGCATGTAGCGCATAT
>CAIXHI010000441.1 GCA_903919215.1 uncultured Acidimicrobiaceae bacterium | reverse complement strand
GCAACACCTGCGCCACCTGCAACTCATCGGCGAACACCGGCGGCAAGTCGACTGGAATCGAAGCCGTCATTCGCACGCCGGATGAGATCTCGGCCGAACTAATCGTCACGCATCGGTCGACCACGTCGTGGATCGACACGGGCGCAGGTCGGCCCGGCCGGCTGCGGGCGAACGTCATCATCGTCCGTGCCAGTTCCGCAGCCTTGTCGGCTGCCACTTTGGCGTCCGTCAAACCCTGGCTCGAACCAGATCCGGATCGCTGCGCGCGATCGATGTTGCCGGCCACCACCATCAGCAGGTTGTTGAAATCGTGAGCGATCGCACTCGCTGCCCGACCCAGAGACTGCAACCGCTCGCCCGTCTGCAACTGTTGGAGAACCCGGCGCTGCTCGGTCACATCCTGGAACAACCCGAGGAACCCATCGGCACCTGAAGGACTGCGGCGACGCACGGCGCTCACCGCGGCGATGCACTCGGTGCCATCGGCGCGATGAATCCGCCACTCGGCCGAGTAATGCGGACTGCCGGCGGCGACCCACTCTGACACCGACGCGGCGGTAGGGCGATCGTCCGGATGCACCAATGCGAGTACATCGCTGAACCGTTGGAGTTGCTGTGGGGGCAGTCCGAGCAACTGCAGGCAGTTCGGGCTGACGAACTCGAACCGGCTCTTGCCGAAATCACCGGCGAACACAGTCGATGGAAGATCCTCGATCAGCGCAGCTAACCGGAAGTCGGACTCGGCGATGCGCTCTAGCAAGGACACATCCTGCGACCGGTCGTGTGTCGACTCGACCAGGACATCGCCCAGACGGGTGACGACCTGGATCGCTGCGCCCCATTGCAAATTTGCGGAATCCGTCGGCATGATTCGTGTCGCCGGAGCACCTGACCACGCCGCGTTCGCCAGGTCCAGCCATGCCTCGCTGTCGAAATAGCCCTCCAGTACGTGGGCTCCCGGTTCTGTACCTCGTGGGTTCACCCACGCCGACCGTGACGCGAGATTCGACCAGTCGACCACGGCGTCGACCACGACGCCATCCACCAACTGCGGTTGCAGCACCATCACCGCGGTGTCCAGTCCGTCGAGGATGTCGTGGAACATCTGGTGCTCGCGCACCTGCTCCGTGCGGTCGAGGAACGACACCACCACCATGTCGAGGTAGGTGATGGCCGAGACCTCGTACATCAGTGACCCACCCTCGGGGCGGTGCACCTTGTACGGTCCGACGGCTACCTGCACACCGGGGGTGCGCAACGCCGCCTGGGCGGCGAGCGTTGGTGGCATGTGGGCAATGTCGGTGCCGTACACGTCGCTGAGGAGCCCCCCGGCCACGAGTCCCGACCGGGTTTGGGCGGACGATGTCAGCCAGAGCACATCACCGTCGACGACGCGTCCCGCATCCAACACGGGTCGGACCACCGCGATCGGGCCCATCGCTTCACCGAGTGCGTCCAGCACCAATGCCGCGAACGGATCACTACTTACCGGCATATACGCCATCATGCCCCCAGTACCGGCACCTTACTGTGCGCAACTGGGCGGGGACGACACGAGAGCCGAGTTCATGCTCAGTTCACCTCGCGACCTGCCGGGTCGTTTCGGCACCCGGCTCGCAGCCCGCCAATCACCTGGCGTTCTTGTCCTACACCGGTCACGACGTCCCGTGTGCGGCGGACGACGTAAAGCGGGAGTTATCGGTTGGGCAGCAGCCGGATGACGGTGTTGGAGTTGAAGTTGGTGACCCAGATGTTGGT
>CAIXHI010000440.1 GCA_903919215.1 uncultured Acidimicrobiaceae bacterium | reverse complement strand
CGGCTCACCGCGGCAATGGCTGGCGACCATGAACGTGCGGTGCGTCGGTGGGCTGAATCCGGAGGTCTACAACTGACCGGACATGCTGGTGGCCCTGCACTTGCTGGCCCGGCACGCGTCGCGCTCGCGTTCGACGAGTGGGCTCGGCAGGTGTGCGAACTCTCCGGTGTCGTCCTGGATGGCGCTTCGCTGATCGGTGAGCGGGCTGCGATTGCAGGACTCACTCGTGCAGGTGCCATCTGCGCTGGCGGTGGCTGCCGGCTGCTGCGATGTGCCGACGGCCATGTCGCGTTGTCGCTGGTACGCGACGACGATGTGAACGCGATCGACGCGTGGCTCGGTGAGTCGGTGGGGCTCGACCGGTCGCTGCCGGTGAACGATGATGGATGGCCGCGGGTAGGGGCCGCAGCGGCAACACGCTTGGGTGCGGAACTCATCGAGCGGGCGGTGTTGTTGGGGCTGCCGTGTTCACAGCTGGGCGAGCGTTCGCCCGATGCGGAACTGTTCACCGTCACCCGAGCGGAGGCGATGGCAACTCGGTCGCTGATCGGCGCGCGGGTGGTTGATCTCTCCAGTCTGTGGGCCGGGCCGTTGTGTGCGCGTGTGCTGGGACTCGCCGGTGCACACGTGACGAAGGTGGAGAGCGTGGAGCGACCGGATGGTGCCCGTCGAGGGCCGGCAGCGTTCTACGAGCTGATGCATTCCGGCCACGATGAGGTGCAGTTGGACCTCCGCGCGGTGGACGGTCGTGCTGCACTGCGTTCGCTGCTACGGAATGCCGATGTCGTGATCGAGGCCAGCCGTCCGCGAGCGCTCGTTGCGCTGGGCCTCTCGTTCGCCGACCTCCATGACGACGGTTGGCGGGGTGTGTGGCTGTCGATCACCGGTCACGGTGTCGACGGCGATCAGGCAATGCGTGTGGCCTTTGGTGACGATGCGGCGGTAGCCGCAGGCCTGGTGGCTCACGACGAGTTCGGCCCGGTGTTCTGCGCTGACGCGATCGCCGATCCGGCCACAGGGTTGCTCGCCGCGACGGCGGTGTTGCGCTCGGTGGCAGACGGCGTGTCCGGCCACCTCGGGTTGTCACTGGCAAACACAGCAGCGCATCTGGCGGCTCGATTGTGAACGACGTGCTGACCGTACGTGATGCCGAGGTCGACGGCGTTCGGGTGGATGTGACGCTGGCTGACGGTGTGGTGCGCCGCATCGTCAGCGCCGGCAGCGAGCGGCCGCTGTCGGACGCGGTGTTGGAGGCGCACGGCGGTGCGCTGCTGCCAGGGTTGCACGACCACCATGTGCACCTGCTGGCAATGGCGGCGGCGATCGACTCGGTGCCGGTTGGGCCTGGCGATGTGCAGGACGCTGCCGGGTTCGGCGCAGCGCTGCGCTCAGCCGCGGTCGGTGCGGCGAGTGACGAGTGGATCCGCGCCGTCGGCTACCACGAGTCGGTGGCGGGCGAACTCGACCGGTATGCGCTCGACGCTGTGGTGCCCGGAACACCGCTCCGTGTACAGCACCGCTCGGGGGCGCTGTGGGTACTGAACTCAGCGGCACTCGCCGCCGTCGGTGCCGACCCCGGGCACGACGGCAGATTCCTCCGGGCCGATGAGTGGTTGCGCGGCCGAATGCCTTCACGGCGGCTCGACCTCGCCGCAGTGGGTCGTCGGCTCGTCAGCTGTGGCATCACCGGAGTCACCGACCTCACGCCCACCAGCGATGCGAGCGAAGTGGCGCTGCTCGCGGCAGCGGTTGCATCCGGCGAACTGCAGATCGGAGTCACCATCACGGGTTCGGCAGATCTGCCGGCGGCCGCGTCTCCTGAGCTCCGGCGCGGTCCGGTGAAGGTGGTGGTGGGCGACCATGCGCTGCCCTCGCTCGATGATCTCCTGGCACGTTTCCGCGCTGCTCGTTCGCTCGGGCGCGCCGTTGCCGTCCATTGCGTCACCCGTGAGGCGCTGGTCCTGGCATTGGTCGCGTGGCACGAGGTCGGGTCGGCGCCGGGCGATCGGATCGAGCATGGCGCCGTCGTGCCGCCGGAAGTGTTCGCCGAGCTCGCCGCACTTGGTCTCACGGTGGTCACTCAGCCGTCATTCGTGCGCGAACGCGGCGATCAGTACCTCACCGACGTCGACGTCGCCGACCGTCCGCACCTGTGGCGCTGTCGGTCGCTCGTCCAGGCCGGGATCGGTGTGGCCTTCGGCAGCGATGCACCGTACGGTTCGATCGACCCCTGGGCGATGCAGCGCACCGCCATCGACCGCCGAACAGTCGCCGGAAGTGTGTTGGGCGCAGGCGAGTCGTTGGCTGCCGGTGACGCGCTGACGAGAATGCTCGGTGCGGCCGAAGCGCCGACAGTGCCGCGCTCAATCGTCGTCGGTGTGCGCGCGGATATGTGCCTGCTCGATCGCCCGCTCGCTGAGATGCTCGCTGCGCCCGATGTCGGCGCTGTGGCCGCCACGCTGGTGGGCGGCACCGAGGTCTATCGGCGCTGATCGAGGATGCTGGGTGTGCGCGGCAGGCTGAATGCCAGGGCTGCTGCGGCAAGCGCAAGGACTGCCGACATCCCGAACGCGATTTGGAAGGCGATCAGCTGTGCCACCTGTTCGCCGTCGTGCAGCGTGGTCAGCGAACTGAGCAGCGCGGCGAAGGCTGCGCTGCTGATGGAGGCTCCGGTCGAGCGGGTGAGCGTGCCGAGCGCATTCGCCGAACCAGCTTCGCTCGCTGGCACATACGACATCACCACCGCTGGCATTGCTCCGTAGGCGATGCCCACGCCGCAGTTGACCATCGCCACGCCGAGCCCGATCTGCCAGATCGAGCCGACCATGAACGGCCGAGCGATGAAGCTGGTACCGATGGCCAATGCCCCAATCCACAGCGCAGTTCGGCCGCCGTAGCGGGTGGAGATGCGTGCCGACACGGGCGACATGAACATCATCGCCAGCGCAGCTGGCAGCAGGACCATTCCTGCCATCGTCACGCTCGTGTCGAAGCCGTGTGACACGGCCTTCGGTGCTTGCAGGAGGAAGATGCTCACGTAGTTGTTGTTGAACATGCCGAAGCCCAGCAACATCCCGACGATGTTGGTGACGAGCAGCGGTCGCTGGCGCATGAGGTCGATGTTCACCAGTGGCACGGCCGGATGCTGCTCCCAGCGGAACCAGGCGAACAGGCCGATGAACCCGATGGCGTAGAGAGCGAGTGGCAATGGCTGGGCGAAACCCCACTTGGACGATTTCGAGAGCGGCAGCAGCAGCGACACGAGCGCGATCGACAACAGCATTGCGCCCGTGACGTCGAACGGTTGCCGTGTACCGCGTTCGGTTCGGGGCAGCACGATCGCCGTCAGCACGATGCCAGCCAGGGCCATGACGGCTGACGCCCAGAACACGCTCTGCCAACCCCACAGGTCGAGCATCACGCCGGCCATCGGGAGGGCGATGCCGCCACCGATGCCGAGCATCGCGCTGATCATCGCCACCGCGCCGATCACCTTGTGCGGGGCAAGCAGATCCTTGGCGAGAGCCATGGAGATGGGGAGGACGGCGATGCTGACGCCCTGCATTGCGCGGCCGATCACCAGTGGCCACACCGAGGGGGAGACGGCGGCGATCACCGAGCCGACCAGCAGTGCGGCCAGTGCCCCGAGCATCACGGTGCGCTTGCCGTACATGTCGCCCAACTTGCCGAGCACTGGGTTGGCGACGGCACCCCCGAGCAGTGCTGCGGTGGAGACCCAACTGACATCGCCGACCGACGCATGTAGTAGATCGGGCAGATCGTGCAGCAGTGGGAGGGCTACTGACTGGGTGAGCGATACGAGGCCGCCGCAATACGCGAGCACGAGGACCACAGCCCGGGCGGTGGGCTGCGGTCGGCTCGTTTCCATTGCCGACAGGGTACGGCCGGAGTCAGATCTCCATGTCGTCCGCGGGGGTGAACTGTGGGCCGACGACGATCGCGGTCTCCCACCAGGCTGCCCGATCGCGGCCGTTGTCCTTCGCCGCGTACAACGCAGCGTCTGTTCGGGTGATGAGGGCCATGGCGTCATCACCCGTAACCATCGTGGAAATTCCGGCGCTGATCGACAGGCTCCACCCCGGGTCGCTCTCCCGGCGGAGCGCGGAGGCCACTCGTTGGGCATAGGCGACGGCGTTCTCTCGACCTGCGCCGGGCATCGCCACGGCGAACTCCTCGCCGCCGAAGCGGCAGAGTTTGTCGTGGCTGCCGCACTGGCGAACGAGGATCGTGGCAACTCGGCGGAGCGCCTCGTCGCCGACGAGGTGACCGCGCAGATCGTTGAACCGCTTGAAGTGATCGAGGTCGAACATCACGAACGCCAGGTCGTGCTGTGGCGTGAAGGACGCATTGGCGATCATCGTTCGCACCAGTGGGGCGAAGCCGCGTCGGTTGAGCAGGCCGGTCAGCGGGTCGGTGCCAGCATGCCGTTCGAGTTCTGTGCGCAACTCCTCTTCACGGCTGTTCATCGACGACATCATCCCGGCCACGACATACACGCTGGCCGTCGTTCCGATGAACATGTCGAGCTTCAGGTGGTGGTCATGGTTGAACAAGAGCCCGACCGTCAACGAGAGGGTCGAGAGCCCACACATTGCGACCAGGGTGCGGCGCGGGAAGAAATAGGCGACGAAGGCGACCACCCACAGGTAGCCCATCGGTGCCATACCCACCGGGTTCGAATAGGCGATCAGGACGCCGACATTGATGATGCTGGCAGCGGCGCCAAGCTTGATCAGCCACAGTCGAGGCCGCAGAGCGATGATGAGCAGCCCCGAGCACAGGAACACAGTGGCCACGATCAAATGGGTCACTCTCGTGCCATGCGTCTCATCGACGATCATGATGCTGATTGCAGTAGCG
>CAIXHI010000439.1 GCA_903919215.1 uncultured Acidimicrobiaceae bacterium | reverse complement strand
CCGTACAGGTCGAGCGCCCGGGCGACGCGAGCGATTACAACACCGGGTAGCTGCGGTAGGTGGTGTCTCGCGTAGGACAGCGCCCATCGCCGCTGCTGCGCCGAGCGCACCGAATCGTCACCGTTCACCTCTGAGCCACCGAGCACGCAGAACAGCGACCACCCGCCCTTGTCGCCGCCGGAGAAGACATCATCGCAGTAGGAGCCGAGCAGTGTGGTTCCGTCGTTGGTGGTGAGCACCACCGGATTGTCGAAGCGAGTGAGGTTCACCACCGTCCACGGCAACAGCACCGTCGCCGTGGCCAACGCCATCACCGCGGCCCGCAGCACGGTGGCACGCGAGCGCGAGTGCCACACGACAGCGACGAGTCCGGCTACGGCCAACAGACCTAACTCGCTGCGGGTCAACGCAGCCAATCCGGCGAGCGCGCCGACCAGCGCGGCGCGTCGCCACGTGGGTCGGTCGAGCAGATGCAGCACGGCCAACATCCAGCCCACGATCAGCACCATCGCGATCGATTCGGCCATCACCAGTCCGTCGTGCGTCCACAGGTTCGGGTAGATCGCGGCGATTGCGGCGGCGATGAGTCCCATCGTTGTTCCGCCGATGCGTCGGCCGAGCAGCCCGATGAGGGCCACGAGCGCGATGCCGAACAACGTGGTGGTGAGCCGTTGCCCCTGTACTGGGTCGGGCAGGAAGCTGAGCGGGGCCATCAGCACCGATGTCAGCGGAGGGTGCTCGGCCGTAGGGCCCCCGGTGAGGATCGAGTGGAAGAAACGTCCGTGGCGCAACCCGTCGGCCGTGAAGCTGTACCACAAGGAGTCGTTCATCCGCAGTGGACGTCCCCAGCGGTACGCCAGCACCACCAGGCGCAGCACCGCGCCGGCGATGACGATCGCGGTCAGGCGACTGCGAAAGCTGCGCAGGCTCCACCAGGTGGCGTACCTGGCAGCGTCGCCGTCGCGTGTCATCACGGTACGGCTGCGTTGACGCCGTAGAGCGCCGTGAGCGTGACGAGGCCGACGGCACAGCACGACAACAGCCACGGCCACCAGTGCGGCTTCTCACGTTCGAACCACGCCGCGGCTGGGATGAGCAGCGGGAACGCAGTGAAGATGAAGCGAGGCCGAGCGGTCACCGTTTCGGGTAGCAGCATCAACGCCACCACCACGATGCTGTACGCCGTCATCATCAGCGGGAGTCGGTAGCGGCGCAGCATCCAGAACAGCGCCACCAGCGTCAGCACGGATACGGCCGTAATGGTGTTGGTCGGTGAGGTCATCGGACGGATGAAGGCCTGCCACGTGCGGCGCAGCGCAGTGCTCCCGAAACTGGTGCCCTCACCCCATGCCTCGGACTGCACTCGGAACCACACCATGGTCTCGTGGGTGTGCCGACCGAGCCACAGTTGGAATCCGAGGAAGCCGAGTGGCGCGATCGCTGGTGCCGCCAATGCTCGCCACTCTCGGTTGCTGCGGATGGCGACCCATGCCGCGACGGCGCACGCGGCAACGAGGGCCACTCCGTTCGGACGGGTGGCGGTTCCCAGGGCTGCCACCAGACCGGCGGCCCACCACTGGTGACGCATCAGTAACAAGAATGTGACAGCTGCCAGGACCAGCAAGAGCGCTTCGGTGTAGGCGAACGACAGCACGAAACTGCCGGGAAACAGCGCCGTGAGGATCATCGCCCGCTGGGCGACCTGAACATCGAAGAGCGACCGCGCGAGCAGTCCGACGAGCCACACGACAAGGGCGCCCAGAACGAAGTTGACGAACAGCGACGCGAGGTCGGCACCACCGGGGAGGATCGTGTCGAACGCCTTGACCAACATCGGGTAGGTGGGGAAGAAGGCGGCGCGGGCATCGGGGACGTCGTAGGTGACCTTGGCCTGCACGATTGTTGGGTAGCCGTGTTTGACGATGCGCAAGTACCACACGCCGTCCCAGCCGGTGAGCACGTCGATCATCGGCCGCAACGCGTTCTTGGGGATGGGTTTGCCGGCGTAGTACGGCGACGCCCATCGAGCCCACGGGAACTTCTCGACGCGCAGGTTCTCATCGGCGCGGAGTCCGGCGGCGACGATGGCTGCGCCGACCGCCACGCAGACGCGTGAGAACAGGTAGACGAGGCCCGCTGTGGTGAGCGCTCGCCGCCATACGGCAGGCGGTGCAGGCTGGAGTTCGATCGGGTCGGTCATGGCACGGCGCTCGTTGCGAGCGCGGTGGACGTTACACGCACCTGATCACCGTCGCTGGATCGGCAGCACTCGCTGTCGCGGGCCGAACTTCGGAGCCGCAGCGCCGTCGAGCAGGAGCAGCGCCACAGCCCGCCCGCGCTGGGGTGCATATGGCGCCAGTAGATCCATCATCTCCACGTCGGTGCCCCGTGCCCGACCGGTCAGCGCGTGCACCACGGCGTTCTTCAGATGGAAGTCGCCGACGGCCACGGCGTCGGGGTCGCCGAGCGCCGTGCGCAACACGCACCCGATGGTCCATTCGCCCACACCTGGGAGCAGCGCCAACTTGGCTGCCGCATCGCCGGGCAGCAGCGTCGACCATTCGGCCAGGTGTGTGGCTCGTCGGCCGATCTCTTTCAGGATGGCGGCCCGCTTGCCCTCGATGCCCAGTGGATGGAACCACCAGGTGGGGCGGCTGGCCAGGTCGTCGGGTTCTGGCGGCAGCGTCAGCTCGCCCGGGCCGGGAGCGGGGCGACCAAGTTCACGGACCAGACGGTGCCACTGCAGCGTCGCCTCGCCAGCGGTGATCCGTTGTCCCAGCACGGTGGGGAGCAGTTCGTGGTACAGCGTGCCACTGGCACCGAAGCGCACATCGGGGTACCGGCGCTGGGCCGCAAGTAACGCCGGATGACCCTCGCTGAACACGTGCCCCTGGTCGAGCGCACCCGTCAGCGCAGCGACCC
Organism: uncultured Acidimicrobiaceae bacterium; assembly: GCA_903919215.1. GTDB lineage: Bacteria > Actinomycetota > Acidimicrobiia > Acidimicrobiales > Ilumatobacteraceae > UBA668. The sequence continues at coordinate 3,235 of CAIXHI010000439.1, read as the reverse complement.
GTGCCACGAGCCAGTCGCCGCCCGGACCCCACGCCTGCGCATGGAGGCGTCCACCGCTCCAGTCCAGATGCAGCGTTCCGGCACCTTCGGGGGTGAACGTCGCCCTCCAGAACTCTGTGGGAGTCAACCGGGTGGTGGGGTCGCCAGCTCCGTAACGGTAGATCTGCAGCGGATTGCCTGGTCCACCCGAACGCACCGTCGCATTCTAACTCGCAGCTCCCATGCGCCTGTGCGGGCCTCGGTAGGATCCCCGACCTGTGGGGCACCGGGTGACGCAGTGAGCCAGCAGGCGGAGCCGAGGGGCAACGACGCGTTCGTGTATCAACCCGCGCTCGACGGTCTGCGCGCCGTAGCCGTCGTGGTGGTGCTGCTCTTCCACCAGGGATTCACCTGGATGACCGGCGGCTACGTCGGTGTGTCGGTCTTCTTCACGCTGTCGGGGTATCTGATCACCTCGCTGCTGGTGCTCGAGCACCGGTCCACCGGCCGTGTCGGGTTCGGTGCGTTCTACCGGCGCCGGGTGAAGCGACTCATGCCCGCCAGTCTGTTGTGCTTGTTCGGTGTATCCGTGCTGGCTTGGGCGGGGCGGTATCCCAACGCAACTGCGCTGCGCGGTGATGTCGTCGGTGCTGCGTTGCAGGTGGCGAACTGGAGAGCGCTCACCCGTGGCGTGTCCTACGCACAACTGATCCAGGGCGGCGCGAGTCCCGTCGACCACTTCTGGTCGCTGGCGGTGGAGGAGCAGTTCTACTGGGTGTGGCCGCTGGCGTTCATGGGGCTCGCGTACGTCTCGCGACGCCGAGGTTCGCTGCTGGTAGCCATCACGGCGATCGCCGCTGCGGCCGTGATGGCGGCACCGTTGATTGCTGCGCACTGGGGACCCGACGTCGCCTATTGGTCGACCCCCGCCCGGCTCGGTGAGATCCTGGTCGGCGCGGCGTTGGCGGTGTGGCTCGACCGTTGGCGTGCCCGACCCACGTGGTGGCGCTGGATCGCATGGCCGTCGCTGGCGCTCGTGCTGTGGGCTGCGGTCGCGCTTCCCAATGACCACGGGCTCGCCTATCAGGGCTGGTTCGGCGCAGCTTCGCTGATCACGGCGGCGCTGATCCTCGGGCTGCAGACGCGGGGCTGGTTGCGGACTCTGCTGTCGACCGCGCCATTGGTGTGGCTGGGGCGACTCAGCTACGGGGTGTACCTGTACCACTGGCCGATCTACCTGCTGCTCGACGAGCGCACGGTGGGGCACCACGGTGTGGTGCTGTTTGCGTTGCGGGCGGCGTGCACCATGGTCGTGGCGCTGTGCTCGTACGTGCTGGTCGAGTCGCCGGTGCGCAGAAGTGCGCTGCCCGTGCCGGTGGTGGCATGGGCAGCGGGGCTCGCAACTGCGGCCGTGGTGGTGGCGGCAGTACTGATGGTGCCGGTGTCTGCGAACGGCTTCAGCGCCGACGACGACCTGGCGGGGCAAGTCAGCATCGCTGCGACCACCGGTCCGTTGCCGACGCTCGTGCCAGTTGGAACGTGGGTTGACGACGGATCGTCGGCCGGCACCGTGCTCCCGTCGTTGGGCCGACCGGTGCGCATTCTGGTGCTCGGCGACTCCACGGCAGAGGCGTTGTCGGTAGGTGTGATGCGGTGGGCTGCCGAGCACCCCGACCTGGCCCAGGTCGACTCGTTGGCCCAGGCTGGCTGCGGTTTCATCCGCGCCGAGGGGATGGAAGGGGACGACACGGGGGCGTTCGAGGCGAACTGCCGCCAGATGTTGGCCACCGATCTGCCGGCCGCCCTGCGCGATCGTCGACCCGATCTGGTGGTGATCCTCGTGACATTGCCGGATGTGCTGGATCGTCAGTGGTCGCCGAGCGAAGGAATGCTGCACTCGCCGGACACCCGCTACGCGCAGCGACTGTTGCACGACTACGGCGCCATGGCTGAGCGCTTGATGGCGGTGCCCGATCTGCGTGTCGCGTGGCTGACCGCCGCGCCGCCGGCGTCGTGGTGCGTGTGTGACGTGCGTGGCTACACGGTGTCGATGTGGGCCGGACAGACAGCGGCGATCGATGCCCAGGTGGCCGCGTACCCCGGTCGGATCGAGCGTGTCGACTTCCGGGACTGGATCAGCGCCGACGAGGCGGATGGCTCGCGTGTCGATCGCCCGGACGGGCTCCACCTCGACGCGATGTCGGCGCTGGTGCTGATGGACGACCGTCTGGCACGGGCGCTGCTGCAGATCGCAGCGGGTTCCTTCGGCTGAAGGTCAGTTGCTGCGAACAGCGACCGGTGCCTCGCCGCCGATGAGCGGGTGGTGGCAGGCGACGAAGTGCCCGTCGCCGACCTTGCGCAGTTGCGGTTCTTCGGCACGGCAGCGATCGTCGGCGGCGGGGCAACGCGGGTTGAAGCGGCAGCCCGGCGGGGGAGCGACGGGGGAGGGCGGTTCGCCCTCGATCGCCACTTGGTGCACCGCGACCTCGGGGTCGGGCACCGGAATCGAGTCGATGAGCACCTTGGTGTAGTGGTGTGCCGGCGACGCGTACAGGTCGTTCGAAGGGGCGACCTCGCAGATCTTGCCGAGGTACATCACCTGGATGCGGTCGCTGATGTTCTTCACCACGGCCAGGTCGTGGGCGATGAACACCAAGGTGAGGCCGTGCGTGGCCTTGAGGTCTTCCAGCAGGTTGAGCACCTGCGCCTGCACGCTGACATCGAGTGCGCTGACGGGTTCGTCGCAGATGATCAACGTCGGGTCGAGCACCAGCGACCGGGCGATCGAGATGCGCTGACACATACCGCCGGAGAACTCGTGCGGGCGACTGTCGGCGGCGCGCTGCGGGTCGATACCCACTTCCTCCAGCAATGCGTCGACCTTGGCCAACTGCTCCTTCTGTGTGCCGCGCTTCCAGATCGCCAGCGGTTCGCGCACGATGTCGCGTACCTTGCGTCGCGGGTTCAGCGATGAGATGGGGTCCTGGAAGATCATCTGCATGCGGGTGCGTGCCGCGCGCATGTCGTCGGCCTTCAGCGCCGTGAGTTCGGTTCCCTCGAAGACCACCGAACCGCTGGTGGGCTTGGGCAACATCATCATCGCTTTACCGGTGGTGCTCTTCCCACAACCGCTCTCGCCGACCACGCCGAGCGTCTCGCCGCGTAAGACGTCGAAGCTGATGCCGCTGACGGCGTGCACCTTCAGGCCGGTATGGCCGACGGGGAACTCCATGACCAGATCTTCGACGCGCAAGAT
>CAIXHI010000438.1 GCA_903919215.1 uncultured Acidimicrobiaceae bacterium | reverse complement strand
GGCCAGCACCCAGGCCACGGGCAGCCCGTGCGAGTTGGCCCACTCGAACACCATTGCCTCGCGGGCACGCAGCACCTCAGCATCGATCGGGCCGACACCACCGGCTGCGTGGTGCGGGTCCATACCGGCGTTGTAGATGACCACGTTGACGGTTCTGGGCGACTCGACCGTAGCGAGCATCCGCTCGATGTCGCCCAGGTAGTCACGGCCGTCGGACACCACCAGACGGGCCGTGGGTCGCGACGGGTACTGGTCGTACGGCGACACCGACACATCGATCTGCTCGATGCCGTCGTGGCCTTCGATGAGGGACGCCGTGCCGCCACCGCAGTGGGCGTCGAAGTCGACGATCAACACACGCTTGGCACCGGCGCCCTTGGCGGCGAACGCACCCACGACGAGACCGTTGAGGGTGCAGTACCCGGCACCGCGGTCGGCGCGTGCGTGGTGCAGGCCGCTCGACAACGAGCCCGAGTGCACCCGGTTGAGGAACGCCTCGAGCACGGCATCACGCACGCCGCCTGTGGATGCACGCACGGCGGCGAGCAAGTACTCGTCCCACCCGATGCCGTTGCTGGAGGCGAGTGATTCAGGCGAGCCGTCGCGCAACGCCTTGAGGTACTCGCGCAGGTGCACGGCGAGGAGTTCCTCGATGGTGGCAAGTTTCGGCGACACCAGTTCGACACCATCGATCTGACGGGCCCTGATGACGGCGGCCATTGCCTTGGCCTTGCGGGTGGTGTCGTAGGCGACACTCGTGGCGTTGTAGGCGGGGCGGTAGCGGATCTTCATCGGTTCGTCTCATCTCGCTTTCGTGGAGAGAAGAACGCACGAAGTGGGTGCCTGCGTGACCCCAGTTGCTACCGTTCAGTCGTCGGGGCCCTCGTCGGGTACGTCCTCGGCGTCGGGGTGCTGCACCCAGTAGGCCACATGGTTGGCATCGACGAGGCGGCTTTCGCCGCTCCAGCGGTAGGCAACCAGCGGGCCCTTGTTGGCCAGGCTGTGGTCGACGCATGTGACGAGCGGTGAATACACCGACAGCTCGTCGGGCGACTCCCAGTAGTGGCCAACCACGACCGGGATGTCGTTGCTCCGTGACGCCATCGGCTCGACCTCGACGTGGGGAAGTGGCGGCACCGGCTGACCGTCGGGGCCAACCGCGTCACGAGGGATCAACGCGGCAGCGTCGAGGGTGAGCGCCTCCGCATCCCACCAACGGCGTCGGGCGTCGTGGCGGGCCTTGCCGGAATGGTCGAGATACGCGATCCCCTGGAGCCAGATCTCGGGACCCTTCAACACAACCTCGAGCGCGTTGTAGGCGGCACTGTCGCGAATCGAGGTGATCTCGACCGCTTCACGCGTCAGCGACAGGTCGGGCTTCAGCAGCGGGCGCAGGATGTCCATTGACGGGTCGTCCCAACAGGCGTGCACGACCCGCAACTTCTGGCCGCCCAACTCGACTTCCAGCCACAGCGGCAGCGTGCAGAACCAGTCGAGGAACTCTTGGTGCAACGCCGATCCCTCCACCACCTGTTCGAGGAACGCCCTGTGTTGCTTGAACTTGTTGTCGCTGTGGGTGCGGCAGAACTCGCCCGGGCAACCAGGTCGAGGTGTCGCCCAGGCGACAGCGTTGTACTCGTGGTTGCCGATCACCATCAGCGCCGTGCCGGCCTCCACCATCGCCCTCGCGAGTTGCACCGTCGCGATCTGGTGCGTGCCCCGATCGACGAGGTCGCCGACGAAAATCGCCTTCCGCTCCGGGTGACGCCAATGGCCATGCTCGTGGCTGTAGCCCATCTGGCGCAGCAGACCTTCGAGCGCATGGACGTGTCCGTGCACATCGCCGATCACGTCGTAGCCCTTGATGGTCTGCTGATTCATGCGTCTCCCAGGTTCGACGTGATTGCTCGTTCTACATCATGAACGCACCATGGCGCACCGTGGGTGACATTCGTGAGCCTTTGCATTTCAGTATTGATCCGTGTTCGGCGGCCGTCCGTCACTGGTGAAGAATGACCCCATGGGCATCCTGGTTCCGGAGAACTTTCCGCTGGCGCAACTGGCCAATGACGAGGAACGAATGGTGGTCGAAGCGTTCCGCGACCGGCTCACCGATGGCTGGTTGGTCATCCCCGATGTCGGCCTTTCGGGCGACCGGGATCGGCAGATGGACATCGTGCTCGCCCACGAACGCGAAGGTGTTGCCGTCGTGGAAGTGAAGGGCCATCGGCCCGAGATCCGTCAGGGCGTGTGGACGAGCAACGGGTCGGCGATGAGCCCGCAGCCGCTGAGCCAGGCCAGAGACAACTCGTACGCTCTGCGGGCCCGGCTGCGTCTGCTGGTGCCCGGCCTCGAACATCTGAACGTCGAGTACGCCGTCGCGTTCCCCAACACGCTCAACATTGTCGGCACGCTCCCCGAGGATGTGAACCGGGCCCAGATCTTCACCAGCCACTCGCTCGACCAACCGCAAGAAGCGGTGGCCGCGCTGATGTCGTACCGATGGGGCAACCAGCCAATCGGGGCCGAGGGCCTCGAGGCGATCGTCAAAGTGCTGCGACCGAACGCCACGTTCACCTGGGACCCCGAGGCCCGCGCCCGCCAGGCCCGAACACGGCTGGAACAGATCTGCGGTCAACACGTGCGGGTGCTGGAACGACTCGATGTCAACCGACGAGTCGTGGTCACCGGCGCTGCCGGCACCGGTAAGACCCGCCTTGCGATGGCCTGGGCTCGCCGTGCGCTGATGCGCAGTGAACGGGTGCTGCTCACCTGTTACAACGACCCACTCGGCGGGGCGATGCGCGACCGCATGCCCGATGACGAGCGACTGACCGTTGGTTCGTTCTTCGATGCAGCACTCGCCTTCGACGGGATGCCCGAACTCGAGATCCCCGCCGACGCCGGCAGCGACTTCTGGGAACACACAGCCGTCGATCATCTGCAACGTCACTGGCAGCACGTGCTCCAGCGATTCGACACGATCGTTATCGACGAAGCACAAGACCTCAGCCCAGCGTGGATCGCTCAGCTCGAACAGTTACTCGACCCCGATGGGCCTCGGCGTGTGCTGATGGTCGCCGACGAAGCACAGGGGCTGTACCCGCGCGGTTTCTCGCTGCCGTCGATCGATGACGGTTGGACCCGCTGCGAACTGAGCAGCAACTGCCGCAACACTGGCGATATCGCCTGGATGTTGCGCAAGTACCTCGGCGGCGCGCCGCCACCCGTCGGCGGCCCCGAGACCCTGGGCATCACCTGGTTCGAAGCGGACAATGCCGACCTGGCCGCCGAACACGTCGGCACCGAGATCGACCGCATCATCGACGAGGAAGGTCACCAACCTTCACGTGTGCTGGTCGCCACCTTCAGCCGTGCGTTCCGTGACCGTCTCCGCGAGGAGTTCGCGTTTGTGCCATGGGAGGGCGGCCAGGAGCAAGCGATCATCTGCGAGACCGTCCACCGTGTGAAGGGCCTCGAGTTCGACTACGTGATCCTGGTGGCCGCACCCGACGACCATGTCACCGACTCGCTGCTGTACGTCGGCGCCAGTCGGGCCATCTCGGGCCTCAGCGTGATCGCGCCCCATGCAGTCGGTGTCCGCCTCGGTCTCGCACCCGCCGAGTAGCGGCGAGCCCGGTCAGTCGTCGCCCTCGGCCGCTTCCGCCTGATCGCGAATCGACTGCACCTCGGCGTAGAACTCGTCGGCGAACCAGCCGTCGTCCTGCACGGTCGCGGTCCACGCGGCTGGCGGCATCACATCGGTGAGGAACACCATGAACATCTCGCCGGGTTCACCGTCCGGCGGGCCACCGACGCTGCGCTGGTTCACCGAGAACGGCAACTCGTCCGCTTCCTCGACCAGCTCGCCATCGATCTCCTCGCCGAACTCGCCGAACTCGCCAACCTCGTCGTCCTCGTCGTCCGGCTCGTCCCAGCCTTCCCACAGCGTGGCGGTGATCCACTGGTGGAGCCAGCTGTCTGGTTCGACATCGGCCGCGTCGACACGCAGCGACTCGAACTCGAAGTAGGCGATCTCATCGTCGCCAGCGGCCCGCAGCGTGGCCACGTACTCGGCCCGCATCGCCAACGCAGACGGATGCGACGCACCCAACACCGCCACCGCTGCCGGCACCAACCCCTGCAGATGCTTGGCCGCCCGGCGGTGCTTGCCGAGGTTGTTCAGGCACCGCACGTACGAGTGCTGCTCGGCAAGCGTGTCGGGGTGATACGCGCCGAGCAGCCGTGAGCAGTCGGCGATGTTCGCCTCCAACTGACGCAGCGCCGCCTTGTCACGGTCGAGGTGCATCAACTCGCGGGCCACCTTCGTCTGTGGCGTGAGATGTGCCGGATGATCGGGACCGAACAACCGGAGATAGTCGGCCGTGCTCTGCTGGAACCCGGCCAGCGCCTCATCGTGCCTGCCCTGCTCGGACAACACGTACGCCACGTTGTAACGAGTCTGCGCAACCACCGGATCATCGGGCCCCAACACCCGCAGCCGATCCACGAGCAGTGCCTCTTGCATCAACAGATCAACTTCGGTGTGGCCGGCCCGACCGTGCAACTGGGCGAGATGCCCGCGGGTGTCAAGTGTGGACGGGTCGTCAGGGCCCAGCACCCGCAGCCGATCGGCGAACAGTTGCTCGGCGAGTTCGATCGCCTCTTCGGGCCGACCGCCTCGGCCGATGGCTCGCACCAGATTTCCGCGAGTCACCAAGGTCTGCGGGTCGTCGGGCCCGAGTACGCGTGTGCGGTCGGCAACCAGATCGCGGCACACCGCCTCGGCCTCGTCGCACCGTTGGGCCTCGGTGAGGGCCCGGCCGAGGAATCCACGCCACACCATCAGCTCGATCTCGTCCTGCGGTTCCTGCTCGGTGAGCAGTTCGATGATCCGCTCGCAGTGCGCCACACCGTCGGCTGCGTCGCCGTGCTCGATCTGATACTGGGCAGCGATCGAGCGCAGTTCGATCTCACGCACGTCGTTCACCATGTAGATAGCGGCCTCGATCGCGTCGTCGAGTTCGTCGATCGTCTCGAAGTCGCCCTCGTCACCGTGGTGCGGCAGGATCGGTTCAGTTGTCATCGTGTCTGCTCCTTGTCGCCTGGCGCCGTGCGGGTGGTGCACTGGTCAGCGGCGAACAACACCAAACGCACGTTGTCGGCCGGCGCGTGACCAGGCGCGGACACCGGCTGAGCCGTTGCCCTGCCAAGCTGGTGGCATGCGCACCTGCATGAACACCACGAGCGTCCGGATCGATGTGGCGACGCATGGGCAACTGAAACGTCTCGCCGCGGAACTGAACACGACGTTGGGCGACACCGTGACGTTGGCAGTGCGTGCCCTTCGCCAGGAGCGAGTTGGGGCCGACCACGGGACACCGTTACGTGCCGACGAGGAGACCTGGCTCGATGCTGACTTCGGGTGACGCGGTCGCCCTTAATGGTGGCGCGTTGAAGGCCGCGAGGCGGGCCTCCGACATCCACTGAAATCAACTCATCGCACCGTCACATCGCGTGCGCGCTCATGCGTTCAATCGACGTGAGCAATGACATCTTCTCTGCCGACTTCCTCATCTCCGCTGCGGAGCGTGTGGGGGTCGCGTACCCCGATCTGTTCAACCACCAGCGCAGTGGCGTGGCGTTCCTGCTGTCCCGCCAGCGGGCGATCCTGGCCGACGACATGGGCCTCGGCAAGACCCGCACGGCGATCGTCGCGGCACGTGAACAGGCGCCGGCTGGGCCGTTCCTGGTGATCTGCCCGGCGTCGTTGAAGTTGAACTGGGAACGCGAGATTCACATGGTGGAGCCGGGGGCGCCGGTGCAGGTGCTCGACAAGGATCCGCTCGCCGAGGGTGTGCGCTGGGTGGTCGTCAACTACGACCGGCTCACCCGTTTCGAGTCTCAGTTGATGAGCCGCAAGTTCGCCGTGGTGATCGTCGACGAGGCGCACTTCATCAAGAACGATTCGGCCCGCTCGAAGCGCACCCTCGCGCTGGTCGAGCAGTCGGTGCAGGCGACCTATCTGTTGACCGGTACGCCGATGACCAACCGGCCGCGTGACCTGTTCAACTTGTTGAAGGCGGTGGGCCACCCGATGGCCCGCAGCTTCTACAGCTACGCCAAGCGCTACTGCGCCGCCACCAACAATGGCTACGGGCTCGACACCAACGGTGCGTCGAACCTCGACGAGCTGTCGCAGGTGATGGCCGGTGTGATGTTGCGTCGCGCCAAGAGCGAAGTGCTCGATCTGCCCGAGAAGGTGCGCACCTGGTTGCCGCTGCCCGTGCCGGTGTCGCGGATCGGGTCGTTGGAACAGCGGGCGCTCGATTACCTGTCGAACAACCCGGCCCGCGGCGGCACCACCTGGGTGACGTTCCTGGGCATGTTGAACAAGGCCCGTCACGCACTCGCCATCGCCAAAGCGACACCGACCGCCGACTTCGTCAGCGACCTGGTGGAAGCCGGGCAGAAGGTGGTGGTGTTCACCGGCTACACGGGTGTCGTCGACACACTCGTCGAACGCTTCGGTGCATCGGCCGTCACGCTCACCGGCGACACAAAGATGGACGCCCGTCAGGTGGCGGTCGACCGCTTCCAGGCCGACCCGAAGATCCGTGTGTTCATCGGCAACATGCAAGCCGCCGGTGTCGGCATCACGCTCACAGCCGGCGACCACGTCGTGTTCAACGACCTCGACTGGGTGCCCGCCAACCACTGGCAGGCCGAAGACCGCATCCACCGCATCGGTCGCACCTCCACGGCGTTCGTCACCTACCTGTATGCACCCGACACGCTCGACGGGTTCGTCGCCAACCTGCTCGAGCAGAAGGCGGCGATGGTCGCCCGGGTGGAAGCCGCGTCGGCGGCACAGTCGTCGCTGATCGAGACCGTGGTGAACCTGGCGATCGACGGCCCCGGCCCGAGCGGCTCGATGGCCACCGAACCCGCACGCCCGACGATGGGTCTGCTCGAGGAAACCATCGGCCTGCTGGAACAGTTCCGTGAGGACACGCTCGCCTCCATGCAGTCCGGTGTCGTGCGCCGCACCTTCACCTCATCTCGCAACGCCAGCGTGGTCTACACGGTGGAGATGATCAACGGCATCGCCGTATGCGACTGCCCCGGCTTCTCCTACGGCGGCAACTGCAAACACGCCCGAGAGGTCGCCCGCAACGGGGCCTGACCAGGGCGTGTCACACAGCGGCGTGTCGTCTGCGTTCCACCAGTAGACCGCCAGCCCCGGCCGGAGCTCGCAGTGAAGAGGAGGCCAGATGCACCAGAAGATGATGAACCCGCGGACCAAGGTGGACCGCGCCACGAAGCAGCGAGTGATCGGCCTGATGCAGGGCGCCGCAGTCGGCGACGCGCTCGGCGCACCGTTCGAGTTCAAACCCCGCGGCACCTACAGCAACCGCTTCCCCGTTCCCCACATCGGCGGCACGGGCGAGATGATCGGCGGCGGCTCGTTCCAGTGGGCACCCGGTGAGTTCACCGACGACACGCAGATGGGGTTGGCGCTCGCCTGGGCACTGCTGCAGGCGCAGGCCTACGACGCCGACACTGTGTGGACCTGGTTCCGTGCATGGTCGGCCACCGCCAAGGACATTGGCGTCACCACCAGCAGCGCCTTGTGGCACACCGACTGGCACGACGTGCCCGAAGGTTCGCTCAGTCCGGCCAACGGTGCGTTGATGCGTGTGTTCCCGATGGCGCTCGCGTTCCTCGACGCATCCGACGAGGTGGTCGAAGACATCGTGCTCGGCCAGGCGGCGCTGACCCACAAGCACCCGGCCGCCGGCTGGGGTGCATGGATCGCCGTCCAGATGATGCGCCGCGCCGTGAAGGGCGACGACCCGCTGGCCGCGATCCGGCTGCTGCTCAGCCGCCTGCCATCGGATGTGCGTGGCCGCTTCGAGCAGATGCTCTCACCCGACTGGTCGCCCGACACCGACGACACATCGAACGGCAACGTGTGGGGCTGCCTCGCCCAAGCCGTCTGGTGTCTGCGCACCACGCACTCGTACGAAGGTGCGGTCACTGCTGCGGTGCGCCTGGGGGCCGACGCCGACACCGTTGCCTGCGTCACCGGTGCGTTGGCCGGCGCCCGCTACGGCGTGCAGTC
>CAIXHI010000437.1 GCA_903919215.1 uncultured Acidimicrobiaceae bacterium | reverse complement strand
ACCCCCACACCGTGCGATGCAGAACCACCGACACCACGATCGCCAGAACCACAGCGCCGACGACGGTCCATGGGATTTCGTTGCCGAACAGGCGGATATTGCCGATCCGAGTGGAACCACTGAGCTGCGCACTCGTCTGCGAGCGATTCGGCTTGTTCGGGTCGGGGTCGAGCAGCAGGAAGGTACGCGTGAGCAGATACCCGGTGCCCTGCGACGCGACGAACACGAGCAACAGGGTGCTGATCACCTCGGGCACCTTGCGGCCAAACTTCAACAGTGCGGCGAGCGCCGCCCATACCGCGCCGCCGACGACACCGGCCACCAGACCTGCAACCAGTGCGAATGGCCCGGAGTACGAGGTACACACCATGGCAGCGGCCGCGGCACCCACCGTCAACTGACCTTCTTGTCCGATGTTCACGAGTCCGGCGCGGGTCGCGATGATCGCTCCCAGCGCAACCACCAACAATGGCGTCGCGCCGGCGAGGGTGTCTCCCCAACGTCCGGGTTTCAGGAGGGCACCGTCGAGCAGTGCCTTCAGCACCTTCTGCCACGGACCTCCGGTGATCGCGATCAGCACCGCCGCCAGAGTGAGGGCAATGACCACCGACAGCACATAGAGCCCAACGAGCGCCATGCTGCGCCGGAACCGCTGAGGATCAGGACGCGTCATCAGTTGTTCCTCCGGATTCGACAGTGTTCGCAATACCACCGAGCAACAGACCAAGCCGCTCGGAGGTGGCATCGACCCGGTTCAGTTCGCCGATGACTCTCCCACCAGCGAGGACGACGATGCGATGCGAGAGATCGAGGATCTCCTCCAGTTCGGTCGAGATCAGCAGCACCCCGATCCCTCCGGCTGCAGCCTCCCGAATACGGCCGCTCATGTATTCGATCGCTCCGACGTCCAGACCCCGAGTCGGCTGAGCAGCAACGAGCACCTTTGGGTTATTGCTGAGTTCTCGTGCCAGCACCACCCGTTGCTGGTTTCCGCCAGAGAGGCTTCCGAACGTCGAGTCCGGCCCTGCGCCCACGACGTCGAACTCGCTCATCATCTGCTTCGCGCGCGTCCGTTGCGCCGAGCGCCGAATGAACCCGAAGCGCGACACCTTGCCGATGCGGTCGATCAACAGGTTGTCGGCCACCGTCATATCGAGCACACAACCCGAATCGTGACGATCCTCCGGGATGATGGCAACACCTGCGCGGGCCATCGCCCCAGCGCGACCAGTCTTCACTGGCGTGCCAGCGACCGTCACCGTTCCATTGTCCAGTGCCACGAGGCTGGCCAGTACGTCGCCCAGCTCGCGCTGACCGTTGCCCTCCACGCCGGCGACACCGACGATCTCACCGGCGTGCACATGGATCGACAATCCGTCGAGCAACAGCACCCCACGACGAGACAACGTCGCTCCATCCACCCGCAGCACTTCTTCTCGGTGTTCGCTGTTCACCGCAACGGCAGCGACGGAGTCCACCACGTCGATCGCACCAAACGCCGCCGCACTGGATCGCAGCGACACTTCACGACCGACCATTGCCCGAGCGAGCGATGTCGCGGTCGCGGTTCTGGTGGTCGTCCGTTCGACGACGCGGCCTTGCCGCATGATCGTCACGACGTCGGTGGCATGCAGTACCTCGGCGAGTTTGTGACTCACCAGAGCGACGGCACGCTGCTCGGCTGCCACCGCGGTGCGGAGTGTTGCGAACAACTGCTCGCTCTCTGCTGGTGTCAGGACCGAGGTCGGCTCGTCGAGGATCAAGATCTTGGGATCGCGGCGGAGGCACTTGATGAGTTCCACGCGCTGGCGCAGGCCAGCGGAGAGGTCGCTCACGCGCCAGTCCGGATCGAGTACGAGACCGTAGTGTTCGGCAGTAGCCATCACTTCGTCGCGCGCTGCGCGGCGGTCGAAGCGACGATGATCGCCGAGCAACACGTTCTCCCAGACGGTCAACGACTCGACGAGGCTCAAGTGCTGATGCACCATGCCAATGCCGAGATCGGCTGCCGTCTGTGGGTCGTGGATGACCGTCTCGGCACCTGCGAGTTCGATGGTGCCGCCATCGGGCTGCACGAGCCCGATGAGAATCTTCATGAGGGTGGACTTACCGGCCCCATTCTCGCCGAGCACCCCATGGATTTCTCCGGGAATGAGCGCGAGGTCGACGTCCTGACAGGCCGTGATCGGCCCGTAATGCTTGGTGATCGAGGAGAGTCGCACCGCAGGGGTGGGCGCCGCCGCGCCCACCCCGTTCGATGCATCAGTGTGATGCGACAATCTCAGCCGCCCGAGTAGGCCTTGCCCTTGACGGCACCGAAGTCGGCTGCAAAGTCGCCAGCCGCAATCTTGGCGAAGACATCAGCCATCGCCGTGGTCTGCTCAGCGGTCGGCTTGCAGATCTCGGCACCCGGCTCCGAATCGACACCCACGTGGAAGGTGCGCGTGTCGCCTTCGTTGAACGTACCAGCGAGGATTTCCTTGAGGATCGTGTCGAGGTAGTCGCCGCCATCGAACTTCACCTGGATGTCGTACTTCACGTCGGTGCGGGCGCAGGCCTTCGACGAACCAGCCGACATGACGATGAGGCCCTTCTCATTGGCCAACTTCACCAGCGGCTCGTGGGCGCCACCGAGGTACGGGTAGACAGCAACCGCACCGTTGGTGATCGCACCGTTCAGCGCTTCGGTGGCGCCGGCAGTGTTGTCGAAGTCGTACGGGAAGTTACCGGTCGGGATGTAGGTCATCGTGTAGCTGGGATCCACAGCCTGGAGGCCGAGTTCGTAGGCCAGGTAGGCCTCCTTCTCGAAGTTCAGGTCGCAGCAGCCGATGAACGCAGCTGAGGTTCCGGTGCCCTTGGCCTTCATCAGCAGACCGGTGGCGTAGCCAGCGGTGTAGCTGATCTCCGACGAATCGTCCTGGCTCTGTGCCAGACCCGGGTTGCTCGGGTAGCCAGCGCCGCAGTTGCAGTACCAGAAGATGTCCGGGTACTTCACGACCAGGTCCTTCAACGGGTCAGCGATTTCGCTGGCACCGACGAAGATCGCGTCGACGTTCTGCTCGGCAAGGTTGCTGAGCTCGGTTGCGGCGTTCTCCGTGGCGATGTTGTCCACCACGATCGGGGCCTCGAAGCCATTGTCCTTCGAGATCTGCGTGGCCTTGTCGACGAGCGCCTGGTAGTAGCCGCCATCGTCACGCGGGCCGGCGGCAGCGATTCCGAACTGAACCTTGCCGTCGCCGTTGGAATCCATGGCGAGTGCGCTGGCGGTGGTGTCCACCGGACCGGCCATCGTGGTGTCGGTTGCGGCCGTTGCGGCCGTCGTGGTCGACGCTGACTTGTTGTCGTCGCTGCAGGCAGCAACGAGGATGCTCGCGACAGCCAATGCTGCCAACGCGAAACGGGACTTCTTCATGTGGTGGTCTCCCCCAGGAGTATGTAGTGGTGATTTTGCTTGTGGTATTGCACGCTGACGTGGCAGTTGCGAGAATTCGCCGAGTCGAGGCTCACTTCTTCCTCAACTCATCCACGACAGACTTCTTGTGCCGATACGCAGCACTGAGGGGTTCACCCTCGGCGAGCGCAGCGAGAACAGCAGTTTCTCCGGCCACGTAGCGGCGCGCAGCACCCAGCACCTCATCGAGGTGCTCGGCGCGTATGCGCACACAGCCGGACAGATCAGCGACGACATGGTCGTCGGGGTTGACCGTGATGCCAGAGATCTCCACCGGGCAATCGATCGCACGAATGTGCGCCACGCCACCCGGCCCGTTGGGGCGGACACCGCTCGCGTACACCGGCCGTCCGATGTTGGCCAGGTCGCTGACATCGCGGACCCAACCCTCCACGAGCGTCGCAACGGCATGCTGCCCAGCAGCGGCGGTCGCCAGAATCTCGCCCCAGATAGCTCCGGGAATCGATTCTGCGCCGGCAAACACCAGCACCCGATCGGAGAGGTCGCTGGAGAGCAGGTCGTACATCGCGCCGAATCCCTCACCCGTCGCGGCCGCATACAGCTCGACCGTGAGCGCGCGCCCGATGACCGGTTGCGACGCGCCGACCACAGGGCGCAACGGTGGCGTCAGCCAACCGTCCTCACCCCAGAGGCCGAGCACATCGGCAATCGCGGACACGGAAGGAATCGACATCAGACCGGCCAGCCGCCGCGGTAGCGCTGAACGAGCCACTTGTTGAACTGAACGTGGCTCTCTTCCTGCCACGAGTAGCGGCCACGAGCGGCAAAGCGACTGTGCATACCGCGCTGCGATTTCATCGTGGCGTCCTGATCCTGCTTCACGAACACCTGCACGCCGGCGTCGCTCATCTCCAGCAGGTAGTCGAACATTGGGTTGTCCAAGGCCGTCGGGTGGAACAGGTACCCGATCTCGACATCGATGGTGTCGGCCGTCTTGGGCCGGATGATGAAGAAGAACGCCTGGTCAGGAGCAGTGCCGAAGCACAGCGTCGGCGGCATGAGGGCGAACGTCGAGCGCTGCCGCTCTTCATCGGTGAGCGCCGGGAAGACGGGCATCAGCGCCTTCGTGGTGGCGTTGAACCCACCATCGATGTGGATGTACCCGTTCGTCCGGAAGATCACGTTCGAGTCGGGAGTCCAGTCCACCGGGAACGCGGCGAGATCGCTCGGACAGAAGTCCTGGATGGTGTGGTGCAACTTGTTGGCGTGGTAGCCGTCGTTGAAGTTCTCGAACATCACCTTCCAGTTCCACGGAAGGTCTGTCAGCGTGAACGTACCTGGACAGACGGTGTTCTCGAGATCGTAGTTGTCGAGGTATGGCGCGTAGGTGGCGAGCGTCGGGGCCAACGGCGCTGCGTGCGGATCGAGGTTCACGAACACGAACCCCTTCCACACCTCCACCTTCAGGGCGGGCAGCGGAAAGTCCTTCTTGTCGAAATCGACCGTCCGTTCCATGGCCGGCGCACCGAGGAGGCGCCCCGTGAGGTCGTAGCTCCACAGGTGGTACTTGCAGGTGAACTTCGTGCACGTACCGGTCTCACCATCGTCGACGACCTGCATCCCGCGGTGTTGGCAGACGGAGGAAAACGCATGCACTGCACCGTCCTTGGCGCGGGCGATGATGACCTGCTCGCCGCTGGCCGTTGTGGCCGCGAAGTAGTTACCGATCTCCGGAACGCGATCGGCTCGGCCGACGCACTGCCATTCCTTGGCGAAGACCGCTTCCCGCTCGAACTGGAGAAACTCCTCCGACGTATAGATCACTGGCGGCATGGTCAGCGCGTTGGCAACGTCGGTAATCGATGCGTCGAACGATGTGAGCAACTCACTCGTGAGCACGGTGGATGCAGTGGTGGTCATCGCGTCGCCTCGCTGTGTTGGGGTGTGGTTGTCGTCGAGTCGAGGGCTCCATAGCCACCACCTCCGGGCAACTCCAGCCGAACGTGGTCGCCTGGTTGGAGCGTCACACGCGCTTGGGTGCGCACGGCCTCGCCGTTCACGGTGAACGACCCGGCTGCACCGGGCTCGCCGCCGAAGATCCCCTCGGGCGGCATCTCCAGCCGGGACGTGACCGCATTCAGTTGCCACGGCCGAGTGGTGTCGACGGTGAACTCGATCGTCTGGCCAAGGCCGCCGATCTGCGCTCCGAGGCCACCGCTGTCGCGGCGGAGTTCCTTGCGCAGGAAGCGGATGGGAGCCGATGCCTCAACGACCTCCACCGGCACGGCGGCGATGCCAGTCGGGTACGAACATGCCGACAGCCCAGACTTCGTCGCCCGTGCACCCACGCCACCGGCATAGGTGAACATGGCGGTGATGAATGGCCGACCGTCATCGTGGTTACCGCTGACCTGCATCGTCCAGACCGCACCAGAACCTTCGGCCATCGCGTTGGCGGGACGGATCTGCGCCAACGCCTTCAGCAGCGCGTTGGGCAGGAACATGCCCACGACGTGGCGCGCTGTACACGGCTGCGGCGACTTCGCGTTGACGATGGATCCCTCCGGTGCCTCCACCAGGATTGGGGCCAGGCTGCCGTAGTTGTTGGGTAGTTCCGGGTTCAGCACCGACCGCACCGTGAACGTGGTGTAGGCATGTGTGTAGTTCTTGACGACGTTGATCCCGGATGCACTGGCAGGCGAGGTGCCGGCGTAGTCGACGAGAATCTCGCCCTTCACCGAGTCGACGGTGATGGCGCAGACGATGTCGATGATGCTGCCGTCAGCGAGGTCGAGCACCGCACTCGCTTCGTACCGGCCGGCCGGAAGTTCGCGGATGCTGGCCCTCGTGGCCGCCTCGGAACGGGTGATGATCTCGTCCGAGAGGTCCTCGATACCGTCCAAGCCGTGACGGTCGCACAGCGCACGGAGTCGCTGAGCACCGACCTCGCCACTCGCCATCTGCGCGTGGAGATCGCCGGCCATGTGGTCGGGTTGACGCACGTTGCTGAGGATGAACTTCCACACATCATGGTTCCGCTCGCCGGCGATCATCAGTCGACAGATCGGGATCCAGAGCCCTTCTTCGAACACATCGCGCCCACCGGCACCGATGCCGTAGCCACCCACGTCGGTGTGATGGATGGTCGATCCGAAGAAGGCGATGATGCGGCCATCGACGAACACCGGACAAAGCACCGTGACGTCGAGCAGCTGGCCGGCCGTCTTGTACGGATCGTTGGTGATGAGCACATCACCTTCGATCAGCGTGTCGATCGGGTACTCGTCCAACATCGCCGACGCCGCACGTGCGAGCGAGTTGATGTGCCCGGGGGTACCGGTGACCGCCTGTGCCACCATCCGACCGCGACGGTCGAACACTGCGTTGGCGAGGTCGCCAGCCTCGCGCACGATGGGCGAGAAGGCGGCACGCTGCAACGCGCGTGCTTGCTCGTTGACAGTGGCGATGAGGCTCTGCCACAGCACCTCGAGCTCGATGGGATCAAACGTCCTCACTTGGCACCTCCACGGCTTGCCATGCGGTCGGCAATGAGCGAACCGTCTTCAACAACTCGGGCCGTCCAGCCCGGCCGGATCAATGCAGTGGTCTCTCGCTCTTCGACGATCGCGGGACCTTCGATGACCTGATGCAGACCGAGTTCGGGGCGGCGGTACACCGGAGTGTCCACCGGATCGCTGCCGCGGGAGAAGCGCACCGGACGGAAGCGATGGGGCGTCGCCATCGTCAGCCCGACGGTGTAGCGCGGCTCGACCGGCGAAGCCGGAGCGAATGCCGACAACCGCCATGTGACCGCCTCCACGCCGACGTCCGGGATCGTCAGGCCGTAGATCCGCCGATAGTCATCCTCGAAGCGAGCGACGACCTCGTCATAGCTCGACGGCCACTGGTCGCCCTCGCCCACCCAGATGGTGATCTCGTTGCCCTGACCGATGTAGCGGGCATCGACGCCATAGCGAAAGCGAATGTCGGCCGCAGCCACGCCGGCCGCAGCGAGCACGCGCCGGCCCTCGTCGCGCAACTCGGTGAGCATCGCATCGCGCTGGTCGAGCAACGCCCCGGCGTGGTCAAACTCGGCCATCGGGCGCACCATGCTGCGAGCAAGATCGATGCGCACGGGGGTCACCAGCGTGCCGAATGCCGACAACACACTGGCATTCACCGGAAAGATGACCCGCGGCGACTCGAGCAGATCGGCAACACCGCATGCGTGCACCGGTCCGGCACCACCGAACGCGAGAACCGTGATGCCGCGCAGGTCGGCACCCATCTCGACAGCGTGCATCCGAGATGACGCCGCCATGTTCTGATCGACCAGCTCTTGCACACCCGCAGCGGTGTCGGCGGCCGACAGGCCAAGCTGCGCAGCGACAGACTGCAACGCCGACTCGCAGGCCACCAGATCAAGTGGCATGTCGCCACCGAGGAAGAACGACGCGTCGAGCACACCGAGGAACAGATCAGCGTCGGTGACTGCGGGCTTCGTGCCACCGCGGCCGTAGCAGGCCGGCCCGGGATCCGCCCCTGCCGACTCCGGACCGACCTTCAGCAGGCCAAGGTCGTCGACACGCGCCTGGCTGCCGCCACCCGCACCGATCTCGACGAGGTCGACCGAAGGAACAGACACGGGGAACCCCGAGCCCTTCTTGAATCGATAGATACGGGCAACTTCGAAGGTGTTCGTGAGTTGGGGCTCACCGTTCTCGATGAGACACGACTTGGCGGTCGTGCCGCCCATGTCGAAACAGAGCAGCCGCTCCTCGCCCAAGCGACGAGCGAACCAGCTCCCGGCCAAGGCTCCAGCGGCGGGGCCGGATTCCACCAAGCGAATCGGCGCCCGCGCGGCATCGTCGGCTGAGACGACTCCGCCGTTCGACAGCATCATCAGCACGGATCCACCGAAACCCTCGGCGACCAGCCACTTCTGCAGCTCGTCGAGGTACGGCCCGATGATCGGCATCGTGGCGGCGTTACACGCCGTCGTGATCATGCGCGGGTATTCGCGAATCTGTGGCGAGATATCCGCCGAGATGCAGACCGGCACACCAAGTTCGCGACGAAGGTGTTCGGCGATGATCCGCTCGTTCGCCGGGTTCGCGTACGAGTTGATCAGGCACACACCGACGGCTTCGACGCCAGCCGCACGCAACTGCTCGGTGATGATCTGCAAGTCGGCCTCGCTGGGCACCTCAGCAACCACGCCTTGCGGAGAGGTGCGCTCGCTGATCTCGACAATGCGATCGCGCGGCACCGGCGGGGCCGGGAACTCGATCTGCAGGTCGTACATGTCGTAGCGATGCTCGTTGCGGATCAGCAGCGTGTCGCCGAAACCAGTAGTGGTGACGACGCCGGCGCGGCCGATCTTGCCTTCGATCAACGCGTTCGTGATCAGGGTTGTCGCATGAACGATCGGGGCAGTGATGTCGGACGGCTTCACACCCGCCTTCGCCAGCAGTTGCCGTACTCCAGTGCGCACACCATCGAGTGGGGCCGAGGGCGTCGTGAGCGTCTTGTCGACCACGACCGTTCCCGACACACCGTCGAACAGGACAACATCGGTGAACGTACCTCCGATGTCGACGGCCAAACGCCAGTCCGCACTCACAACTGCACCTCTTCGTGATGGGGCGCGTTTTCCGGGCGCCGGGTGATCTTGTCTTCGCGGGGCGGCGAGAACACGTCGAGGATCCAGACCTCGTTCAGTTCGTCGTCACCGATGAAAATGCTGTCGCCGTGCCAGACGGTCGGTGGAGCGAGATAGAAGTCTCCGGCTCCGAGCTTGTGGCGGGTGGCGTCGGCCACGTCGCCGATGCGGAAGTCGAGCGTGCCGCGCATGATGATTCCCAGTTGCTCGGTGTCGTCGTGTTTGTGAAGGAACGAACCTTCCACCCCACCGGAGATGCGCCAGAACCAGAGTTCGAGGTTCTCGCCGGTGACGACTCGACGACGGAAGCCGGGCCTGTCGGTCTCGCTGAACTCTGACTCATCGAGAAAGAAGACGTAGCGCGGATCGTGTGTGGGTGCGCTCACAACAGACGCTCCACCATGCGTCGCTCGACATCGTCCAGGTGGGCGACGACAGCGGCATGTGCCTTGCGTGTGTGGCCATGAGCGATCGCATCGGCGATTGCCCGGTGGGACTCACAGGAAGAACCGATGATCTCCACCACCTCGGCACGGTTGGCCTCGGCATAGAGCAGAGATTCGAACTCACCCGAGCCGAACAAGGACGCCAGCGCCTTCGCATGAACTTCGTGCAGCAGGGGGTTTCCGCACGAGCGAGCAATGAGCGAATGGAACTGGCGATCAATGTCGCGGAACTCGTCGAGCGTCGTTGGCCGCAACGCCGCCAACGCCAAGATTCGGGTGCGCTCCTCGGCCGTCGCCCGCTTCGCCGAGAACTCGGCGATCACCGGCTCGATCACCTGACGTACTTCGAACAACTGCGACACCAACGCCTTGCGGTCGTCTCCAGCGAAGTTGATCTCAGGCAACTGCTCGGCCACGACGGTGCGGTTGCCGCGCCGCTCGATGTAGCCGGCGATGACCAGACCTTGGATCGCCTCGCGCACAGAAGTGCGAGCAACACCGAACTCTTCGCACAACACGCGCTCCGCGGGAAGCGGCATTCCAGGAGCAAACTGCCCGTTCTGGATGGCGTCGGCGAGACGCTGGCGGATCTCAGCGGAGACGGTGCGCCGGGTCACGGGGTCGAAACTGGCGGCGCTCATGTGAGGCCGACTTCCGCGAAACGACGCATCTCAGCCTCGATGTCCAGCGGCTCGATGATCGCCTGATGCTCCGCATCGCCCCAGTGGGCGGCGGGCACGAGCCACATGACCTCGAACTCGAGGCCATCGGGGTCATGTGCGTAGAGGCTCTTGTTGCAACCGTGGTCACTCATTCCGACCAGCACGCCGGCAGCACTCAGACGACCGCGCATCTCCAGCAGTTCGGCGAGCGTGGGCACCTCCCACGCCATGTGGTACATCCCCACCGTTCGCTGACCTGCCTCGCTGGGCGCCGCGCCTTCACCGATGGTGAAGAGTGCAAGGTCGTGATGGTTGTCGGACGCTGGTGCCCGCATGAAGACATAGCCGCCACCCGAATGCTCGACCACTGTCGAGAACCCGAGTACATCGGTATAGAACTTCTGCGAGCGGCGAGCGTCGCGCACGTAGAGAACCCCATGGTTCAAACGTGTGATCGGCACGTGGATACCCCCTCGGCATCTCCGGTGGCGAGAGGCCACCTTGGACTGATGGTCAGACCATAGCGCGAGCCAGGGTGGGCCACAAACAACCCGAGGGTGAGATGATCGAAGTTCACGCGACGATGCTCCGGGCGATCGCTGCGTGGCAGCCAAGTGTTCCGTCGACCACCTGGGTGACGCCGAGATCGATCGCCACCGATGCGAGCGAGTACGCCTCATCGGCAGAGAATCCGAGATGTGTCCGCAGCCACCAGAGCATCTGGTCTGCAGCCATCCGCATCGCTGCGTCCAGGTCGCCGCCGAACCCGTGAGTGAACCAATGGGTGTCGGTCTCGAGGAGCGGCGACGTGTTGCCCACACCCTTCAACACGCGCACTTGGATCACTGCATCGAGCGAGGCCTCGATCGCTGTTCCGCAGATCTCGCCGTCGCCCTGTGCGAAGTGCGGGTCGCCAACGAACAGGTTCGCTCCCTCGACGTTCACCGGATAGCACATCACAGAGCCCGGGCCGACACGCCAGTTGTCGACGTTGCCGCCGAAGGTGCCAGGAGGAATCGACGACAGGCGACCCGCTTCAGCGGGGGCGACACCCATCACACCAAAGTGGGGCCGCACTGGCACACGCACAGGCCGACCGAATGGTTGACGGCGGGCGAGGTCGGGTTCGGAGATCACACCCGGCAGGTCGTAGAGCGGCCGAGCAGAGAAGTCGAAGCCAAACATCGGGCTCGCCGTCGCCGTGAACTCACCGACGTCGGCACCGGACTGGTCGAGTTCGTAGATCGTGACGCGCTCCTTCTTGAACGTGTCGTACATCAACCCCCAGTTGGCAGCGAGGTTGGAGCCGTAGGGCATCCGCGGACGCATCGAGAGGATGCGCACGGCGAGCGTGTCGCCGGGCTCTGCGCCGCGCACATGAATCGGGCCGGTGAGGATGTGCACACCGGGGCCGCGTGAGCTCTCGGCAATCGCGCTCCAGATGGCGCGAATACCGTCGTCCATCAGCAAGTCAGGGGCGTCGCCGGCGTGGTGTGTGACGGCCTCGACCCGGATGATGTCGCCATCGTCGACGGTGAGGCACGGCGGTTGGTCACGGTCGATGTACCCCCAGTAACACGTAGCCGGGGTGGCGGCCAGCACATGTGTCGCTGCATTGGCGACGGATCCGAAGGAGGCACCGAAGTCGGGGTTCATCACGACCGCACGGTATGGGTCACCAGTTTCGGCTGTGTTTCGGCGACGTTGCCGCGAAGCGACATCTCGGTCTGATGGTCAGACCACGAGGTCCTTGGCCGCAGAGCCAGCGGATGTTGCCAACGATGCGCCAGGTGCCAACGGGAAGACGCCCGCCACCACTGTTCGGGCGACCGCAGCCGAGGCTGTCGTCGCCGCCTCCGGGCCGATCACCACTTCCGACCTCACCCACCGCACGTCGCCGTGGGCCCCCGCTCCCGAAGGGGCGCCCTCGCCGAGCACGAGTTCATGATCGAGGATTACTCCCCCACCCAACACCACCCGCTGGTGCAGCGCCAGCAATCCGGAACGTTCCTCATGACGGCCGAGGAGCACCGCCTCCGACCACCGCACCCGCGCTCCGCCAGCGACCTCGAGCAGCGTCGTCGACCGATGATCGCTACCGACCACACTGATCATCGGCTGTGTCTCCCAATCGAGCCGTGCACCTTCGCCAACACGCACCACCGTGCGCAGCGCTGAAGCGGCGCCGGACGATCCGGGCTGGGCGAGCATCGCGGCGACCGAGCGCACGACGACGTCGGTGCCAGGTCCGACGATCAGCGTGAGCGCCAGGTCGTCGCCTCCGAGGGGACCGGCGGCGCCACCCAGCAGCAACAGGGTCAGCACCTCGCTGGCACCGTCCACCCGCACCAGCAACGGGACCTCACAACGCATCGCGGTGACGACCGACCGTCCGCGCGCATCAAGTTCCACCTCCACCGTGGTGCTGGCGTACATGACGGCGATTCAGCGGCCGTCGGCGCGCCAGCGCGCGATCTGCGCCCGCACCCAGGCAGCGACCTCGACTGCTCCAGCGGGTTCGACCAGCGATGTGAAACAGATCGGCAACTCACCGCGGCGGGCCTTCGCGTCGCGGTCCATCACACCGAGGTCGGCTCGCACCAATGACGCGAGATCGGTCTTGTTGATCACCAGCAGGTCGGCGGTGGTCACACCAGGGCCGCCCTTGCGCGGCACCTTGTCGCCGCCAGCGACGTCGATCACGAAGATCTGCTTGTCCACCAGGGCGCGGCTGAAGATGGCCGTGAGGTTGTCGCCGCCACTCTCGATGATGGTGAGGTCGACCGGCGCGTGAAGCGCCTCCAACTGTTCTACAGCGTCAAGGTTGGCCGAGATGTCGTCGCGTATCGCGGTGTGTGGGCATGCACCCGTCTCCACAGGGACGATGCGGTCATCGGGCAATACCGCCATCCGCCGCAAGGCCTCCGCGTCCTCAGTGGTGAAGATGTCGTTGGTGACGACCACGGTGCTGAACTCAGTGGCGAGCAGCCGACACAAGGCGGCGACCAACGCCGTCTTGCCGCTGCCGACCGGACCACCGATCCCGATACGCAGCGGCCGCGTACCGGGAACACCGAACGCCCACATCGTGTCGTCGGGAAGCCCGTCGTGGTGGCCATGTGTATGCCCGTCGATCGCGTGGTCGTGGGGCACACCGGGTTGATGATCAGGAGGCAAAGAGCCTCACCTCCCATGTTGCGTGGTGCTCGGCGAGGATGTCGGCGAGCAGACTGTTGTTGGCCGGAAGTGCATCGGCCGGTCCGAGCGCTCGTGCAACCGCTTCTGCGGCCAACCGCTCGAGCACGGGCGTGCGGTTCGCGGCAATCGCTTGCACATCAAACGGATCGAGGCCGAGTAGTCGTACGGCTGACGTCGTGACCGCCCCGACGAGGTGGTGCAACGAACACAGCGCAGCGTCCGCAGGGGTCAGACCGGCGGCAGCAGCCGTCGCGCCCAGAGCAACCGATTGCATCGGCCCTTCCCGATGGAGTGAGCGCAGTTCACGTGCCGGCAGCGACGGCCATGCTCGCTCTGCGGCGCGCAGCAGTTGGCGACCGAGCGTGCGACTCACCGCTCGCAGCCGCGGCGATGGCGTCCGCGCAGCCAGCTCTCGATCGAGATCGACCCACACTGCGCCCGGCATACACGCTGCGGCGGCGAACGCCGCCTCAGTGGTACCAACGGTCGCCAATCGACCATCAATGAAGTCCGAGAGGTCCGCCAACGACAACAGGTCGCCCCTCGCGTGCGCGGCTTCGACACCGTTGCTGTGAGCGTGGGCGCCGGTGGGAAACCGACTATCGGCAAGGAGGAGCAGGGCTGCGTTGGTCATTACCGGGGCTCAGAACAGGAAGTAGCGCTGCGCCATCGGGAGACGGTCTACCGGTTGTTCCTCAACGAGGTCGCCGTCGATGCGCACGGCGAACGTGTCGGGATCCACCTCGATACGCGGCATCGCGTCGTTCTGCGGCAGGTCGGCCTTCCCTCGGCGACGTGTGTCGGCGGAGGCGACGAGACGCCGCTGCAGCCCCAATCGGTCAGCCAAACCATCGTCGAGCGCTGCCTGCGCGACGAAGGTCAGGCTCGTTGCCGCGGCAACGCGCGGCATCGCGCCGAACATCGGCCTGGCGAACACCGGCTGCGGGGTCGGGATTGAGGCATTCGCGTCGCCCATCGCTGCCCAGGCGATGAACCCGCCCTTGAGCACCGCATGCGGACGCACGCCGAAGAACTTCGGTTCCCACAGCACGAGGTCGGCCAGCTTGCCCACTTCGATCGAACCGATCTCTCCCTCGAGGCCATGGGCGACCGCCGGACAAATCGTGTACTTGGCCACGTACCGGCGCGCTCGATGGTTGTCGGCGACGCTGTCGCCGGGCAGCGAACCACGACGCAGTTTCATCACGTGCGCCGTCTGCCACGTACGCAAGATGACCTCGCCGACACGACCCATCGCCTGTGAATCGCTACCGATCATGGACACCGCACCCATGTCGTGCAACACATCTTCGGCGGCGATCGTCGATGGCCGGATCCGGCTCTCGGCAAACGCCAGATCTTCCGGAACCGATGGGTTCAGGTGATGACAGACCATCAGCATGTCGACGTGCTCGGCCAGCGTGTTCACCGTGTGCGGACGAGTGGGGTTGGTGGACGACGGCAGCACGTTCGGCAGCGCAGCGACCGTGATGATGTCGGGCGCGTGGCCACCCCCAGCACCTTCGGTGTGGTACGTGTGGATCGAGCGACCGGCGATGGCGGCGAGCGTCGACTCGACGTACCCCGCTTCGTTCAGCGTGTCGGTGTGGATCGCCACTTGCACGCCTGTGCGCTCCGCAACGGTGAGGCAGGCATCGATCGCCGCTGGGGTCGTGCCCCAGTCCTCGTGCAGCTTGAACCCGCCAGCACCGGCCAGCACCTGCTCGTGCAACCCGTCGAGCGAGACCGTGTTGCCCTTACCGAGCAGCACGATGTTCACCGGCATACCGTCCATCGCCTCGTGTACGCGGGCGAGGTTCCACGCACCCGGCGACACCGTCGTCGCTTTCGTACCTTCTGCTGGGCCGGTGCCACCGCCGATGATCGTCGTGATACCGGACGCCAATGCCTCGTCGACGATCTGCGGGCAGATCAGGTGCACGTGGCAGTCGATCGCACCTGCCGTGAGAATGCGGCCGTTGCCCGACAGCACCTCGGTCGATGGTCCGATCACGAGCGCAGGGTGGACGCCACTCATCGTGTCCGGGTTGCCCGCCTTGCCGATACCCACGATCCTGCCGTCGCGAACTCCGACATCGGCCTTCACCACGCCCCAATGATCGAGGATCAATGCTCCGGTGATCACGAGATCGGGGGTGCCCTGAGCGCGGGTGCGCGCCGATTGCCCCATCGATTCACGGATGACCTTGCCCCCGCCGAACACGGCCTCGTCGCCACCTGCCGACAAGTCCTGCTCCACCTCGATGAACAGGTCGGTGTCGGCGAGACGCACACGATCGCCGGTCGTGGCACCGAACAGTTGCCGGTAGCGAGCACGTGAAATGTCAACCATCGAGTCGCCCCTGCACCTCGCCGCGGAATCCGAGCACGATGCGGTCACCGCCGAACGGCACGAGCGTCACGTTCCGATGCAGACCGGGTTCGAAGCGCACTGATGTTCCGGCCGGGATGTCGAGGCGCATCCCACGCGCTGCCGTGCGGTCGAACTGCAGCGACGGGTTCGCCTCGGCGAAGTGATAGTGAGACCCGACCTGCACTGGTCGGTCGCCGCCGTTGACGACAGCGAGCTCAATGGTCGGCATCCCGGCATTGAGCGTCATCATCCCATCGGGTCCGAGGACCTCCCCGGGGATGATGGCCACGTGGCGTTCGGTGCTCATCGGATCGGCCGGTGCAACGTCACCAGCTTGGTGCCGTCGGGAAACGTCGCTTCCACTTGCACGTCGTCGATCATCTCGGGGATGCCCTCCATGACGTCGGCGCGCGTGAGCACGTTGCGACCGGCATCCATCAGATCGACGACGGTGCGCCCGTCGCGCGCCGCTTCGTAGACCCACGAGGTGAGCAGCGCGACGGCTTCCGGGTAGTTCAACAACAGACCGCGGGCACGGCGTTTCGCCGCGACTTCCGCAGCCACATGAACGAGCAGCCGCTCCTGCTCGTGCGGCGACAGATGCATGGGCGCATCGTAGGTGCCCCGCTGTTACCGAGTTGTTTCCTGTGCGTGCGGGCGCCTGTGCGAGTGCGTCAGGTCAGCAGCATCTTCAAGGCGACCGCCACACCGAAGGTGATGACGACACCGCGCAGCACTTTGGCGTCGAGGCGGCCTGCCAGCGTTCCGCCGAGGTGCCCGCCCACGAGGCTGGCCGGAGCCATCACGGCGACAAACGCCCACTCGACCTTGCCGGAGAACACGAAGAACGCCGCCGCCACGATGTTGATCGTGAACGACAACAGCGTCTTCAACGCGTTCAGCTTCGACAACTGCTCATCGAGCAGCAACCCCAACACGGCCAGCAACATGATGCCGAGGCCGGCCCCGAAGTAGCCGCCGTAGACCGCGCTGGCGAACACGCCGAACATCAACACCGGCGGGGCATCACTGTGCACGTGGGTGCGGTCGGCGAACACCCGACGCTTGATCGCATCCTGGAATCCGAGGAGCGCACAGGCGGTGAGGATCAGCACCGGCACCAGATTCCGGAACACCGAATCGGAGGTGAGCACCAGCAGCACCGATCCCAGCAGGCCACCCACCCCCGCAGCGGGGAGCAAGCGGCGGGCACGGCGACGCTGATCGGCCAAGGCCGAGCGCTGCGCGTAGGCGCCACCGAAGTACCCGGGGCACAGCGCCACGGTGTTGGTGACGTTGGCGTGCACCGATGGCACACCAAGGCCGATCAGCACGGGGAACGACACGAGGGTGCCGCCACCAGCGACCGAGTTGATACCGCCGGCCACGAATGCAGCGGCACCAGCGGCGACGAGATGGAGAGTTGACGGCACAGTGCTCCTGAGTGCGAGGACGACGAATGTACCGGTGGACTGTCTCGGCTCAGACGCGTTTCGTGACGAAGACCGGGATCAGACGATCGGTTTTCGTTTGGTACTCGGCGTACTCGGGGTACACCGCGACCGAGCGATCCCACCACTGGGCACGTTCATCGCCATCGACTTCACGCACGACGACATGGTGCGGCGCAGGGCCGTCCTGCACTGCCACTTCATCGGGGTTAGCGCGCAGGTTCCCCGCCCACTGCGGGTCGGTGGGCGCGCCACCCATCGACGCGACAAGGGCGTATTCACCCTCGTGCTCGACCCGGATCAGTGCGATCTTGCGCACGGCGCCCGACTTGGCGCCACGCATGGTGACGATGACGACCCCGACATCACGTCCCTCGACCACGTTGGCCGCGGTGCCACCCGAGGCCTCATAGGCCTCCACCTGTCGACGGGTGAAACCCACCTTGCCCGGAATGTATTCGCCTTCGATCGTCATGATCCCCCTTCGGCAAGCGAGGGTAGTCGGCGGCAGCCCAGAATTTGGGTGAGTTGAAGTCCAACGATCCGCTCCCACTGTTCGTCGCCCGGGTGGCCGCACAAAGTCGCGCGCGGCAGGAGGCGGCTACATTCACGCCCATGTCTGCACGCCGCACTCTCACTTCGCTCATGGCACTCGCCGCCGTCACACTGCCGCTGACGCTCACTGCATGTGGCGATCTCCCGGTCGACACAACCGCGTCCGTCCCCGCTGGCTCCACGCAGCACGTCATCAGCGTCAACCTCACCTCGGTCGACAAGGTGATCCACGCGTTCGGCACTGACGGTGCCAAGGTCGCTGGCGCCAACCATCTCACCGGTGATGGCACCGACTCCGACGGGTCCAAGGTGCAGGTGGAATACTTGGCCCTCGTCGACTATGTCAAGGGCAGCGGTTCCTTCGATGGCATCGTCACCTTCACGTTCGCAGATTCGTCCACCATCACTGCTCGCACGAACCCGGGCGTGACGGTCGCCACCGCGTCAGCAACCTCGTTCGACAGCCCGATCGTGGTGGTGGGCGGCACGGGTGCGTTCCTCAACGTTGCGGGGTCTGGACGGTTCACTGGAACGCGCACCACCGAACTCGGCGGTGCCGTGCAGTCGCAGTACACGCTCTCGATCACCACCACCTGAGGCCCGCCGCAGCTGCGACGACGTGTCACGCGGAGGTGAATGACACGGTGATCGTACGAGTACCGCCGTTCGAGACGATCACGTAGCTAGCGGTGTACACACCTGTAAGCACGGGGCCAGCGGTGTACACGCTGAGCGACACCGTGCAGGACTGTCCAGACACCAACGTCTTTCCCTGGCAGTCGACCGCGGGCGCGAAGAAGTACTGGTGTGCGCCCGAGTAGTCGAGACTCGAGAAACTCAACGCGCCGCTGCCCGTGTTGGTGATGTTGAATACAGCCGAATCGCTCGGCACCGAGGGATCCGGAGTGCCGAAGTCGTGCGAGCTCGGCGACACTGCGAGTGTGGGCGCGGCCGCAGCCGTCGTCGTCGTCGCTTTCGCCGTCGTCACCGGGACCATCGCCGTGGTGGCCGGCTGCGTTTCCACCACTGCACTGGTCGACGAAGCAGCGATGTCGCCGGGACCCTTGGGGCCGAACGCTCGAATTGGCTGTACGAAGTGACGTACGAAGCGTTCGGCGTTCGCCTCGGGTTCGCTGCCTTTTTGCAGCGACACCCACCCAGTGAACCCAGGGCTCGAGGACGACCAGTAGGGAAACCCGGTATAGGTGACCCTCATCCGTACGTTGCTCGTATACAGCGTCTTCAACTCGCTCAGGTTCGGCAGATACCAATCGTCGAAGGTTCGTCCCGCGAACGTGCTCTCGTACACCAGAGCCGCATCAGCAGCACCGACGCCGCACTCGCTCAACAGTAGATCGCTGTTTGCTGCGCCACCTCCAAGAAGATCGCTCAACTGCGAAGCAACGCCTGGCAAGAACTCACACCCGAAATCGGGAAAGATCGACTCTCCGACGGGTGCTGCCTCGAGATACGTCCCCCACGGCTGAGGTGTAGGTGCTACGTAGAACACCACACCCCCTCCAGGGCCGGTATTTCCGACCACGCACGTGGCACCCCCAGCACAGCTGGTCGCCGGGAGGACCAGAGTCGCGGTCGTAGACGTGGTCGATCCCCACAGGGGTGTGGTGCTGGAACACGCTCCCGCTACCGCGGCTGCCGCAAGAACGGCGACCACTGTTCTGCGTACTCGATGTACTCCCACCACTGTCCCCCATAGCCTTACACAGCGCGACAGGATAGCCACACAGTTTGTGACATTATTACCGACAGCACCCACCAGTGATGCCTTCTGTCGGCGAGAGAATCACCAGTGCGAGGGGTGGGACTCGAACCCCGGTGTTGGACTGTGGTCCGACACCGGGCGTTTCCGCTCCGTGAACCCATCTCAGGGGTCGGTGGTCATCCCTCCAGGAGCGATTGTTTCCACGTGCGCAGGCGCGTGTGCGACTCACGGTCGGCGCCCACCCCTTCACCGCGCCCATCGGGCTGGAGCCGGAACGTCAACAGGAACGAGAAATCGTCGAAGCGAACCGCCCCGTAGCGGGCATCAGCATGAACGGCTGGGCCGGCGCGCCACAGGAGATACCTCCCAATCCGGCGCACATAGCCCGCTTCCTCCCCGAAGTCGTCACCGAGGGAGCGGATCCCTGCGGGCGCCTCGATCCAGCGGGAGGCGACGATGCGGGAGTCTCGCTGAGGGAGGTCGGGCAGTTCGTCGGTGTGCACGTCGTGGTCGACGGGCCGACGCTGCTCGGCGGGCGTGGCCATCAGTCCTCACCACCGTCGCCGTCGCCGACCGCGTCGCCGAGCCTGGCGAGGAGTTGATCCCGGATCGAGACACCCGGCTCACGGGCCTTGTCGCCGGTGACTCGCCAGCCGTGCCGGCTGGAGTAGAGCAACGGCGGCTCCTTGAGACGGCCTTCGCCATGGGCGTCGATGCGGGCGAACACCAACATGTGGTCGAGCATCGGCACGGTCTGGAACACCGCGCACGAGAACCACGCGATGCAGTTCGGCACCACGGGATGGCCGTCAGATTCCTGGAGGAACTCGGGGACGACGTAGCGGAACTTGCGGCCTGGATAGCTGAAGTACTGGCCCTCGGTGATCTGATCGGCCGCCAGCAGGGACACCGTGAACCGTCCGCTGCGTTCGATCAGCGGCCAGGTGTCGTGCTTCGGAGAGACCGACGCCATCACCACGGGCTCCTCGAAGGACACCTGCGACACCCAGTGCGACGTGTAGGCACGGGTCACCCCATCGTGCGAGCCGGCCACCACCTGCACACCCTTGATCATCTGGCCGAGGCAACGCTTGACAGCCGGGTCGATCATGCCGCCCAGTGTGCCCCGACAATGCCGTCGTTCGGGTGAACCAGTGCCCGAGGTGGGACTCGAACCCACATGCCGTGCTGCTGCCTGTCGGCGAGAGAGTAACCAGTGCCCGAGGTGGGACTCGAACCCACATGCCCTT